>JBEEGD010000476.1:0-6352 GCA_041166685.1 Acidimicrobiaceae bacterium
AAACGTCGTCGCGACACAGCCCTTCTGACTTGAGCTGCCACCCCAACGCGTTCGGTAGATCGCTCGGGTCGATGAGCAGCCGCCCGTCCTCGACGGACGCATCCACCGTACGGGCCTCTTCGGTGATGATCGTGGCCATCAGCCGTGCGCCATCTCATGCTGTACGACCGGCAGCACCTCGCGAGCGAACAGCCGCATGCTGGCCTCTGCATCGGAATACGGCAGGCCCGCATAACGGAAGCAGCACGTGAGGTCGTGGTCACCTACCACCTCCCGCCGCGCGCGCAAGCGCTCGATGATCTGGTCGGGAGTTCCCCACACGTTCACGTCGAGATACATGTCGCACAGCTTCTCGAGGCCGATGGCCTTCATCAGATCGACCGCGCTTCCGTACGACTCGTAGCCCTTTGCCTGCTTGAAGTGATCGCTCTCGAGCTCGTAGTGCTCCATCACGCTCGCGAGGTATCCCGCGATGTGCTTGTGCGCGATGGCTTCCGCCCGGCCCGGATCGTCATCGCAGTAGACGAAGTCGCAAATCACCGGAGCATCGGGTTCACGACCGTGGTTGGCGATGAACCGCTCCTTGTAGGTGTTGATCGACACGGCCTGGTCGTCCCACGGCCGCTGACTGAAGGCCACCATGCGAGCACCAAGATCGGCCGCCGCGAGTATCGAGTCCGGTGACATGGCCACGCAGTAGGTGCGCCCGGCGAACGAGCGAGCCGGCGCGGGACGGATCGGCGTACGCGGCTGCGGGAAGTACGGTCCCTCCCCCTCGATGAAACCGGTCTCGAGCGCGTCGAGGATCATGCGGGCGGACTCGTCGAAACGGTCGCGTGATTCGTCCATCGGGATGCCGAACCCGCCGTACTCGCGACGCGCCAACCCGCGGCCCATGCCAAACAAGACACGGCCGTCGGACAGATGGTCGAGCAGCACGATCTTCTCCGCCACTCGGAGCGGGTCGTTCCACGGCAGGATCACCGCACCGGTGCCGAGCAGGATCTGCTTCGTCCGCGCGGCCATGTTCGCGAGGAACACCGTGTTGTCGGGGCAGAACGAGTAGTCGTTGAAGTGGTGCTCCACCGGCCACAGCGCATGGAATCCGAGTTCGTCGGCCAGGACTCCGAGCCGTATCTCGTCAGCGACCACGTCCCCGTCGGTCACGCTGTCGTCGTAGCCCCAGGACTGAAAGACCATCTGCACGCCTACACGCATCCGGCGAGCGTACGACGGTTTCGATCAGGTCGCCGTGGATCGGCGCTCGCCGAACCACGTGGCGACACGATGCAGGGCCGCGGCCCCGAACAGGGCGAGAAACGGCAGCAGCGGCACGTGGAATCGCTGATTGCCCCACAACAGCAGCGGGATCACGAACATCGACGAGAACCCGACGAACACGATGCGCCACTCCGACGCCCGCGCGCGGCGGAAGAGCAACGGCGGGCCGAGCGCGCCGAGTCCGAGCATCACGAAGAAGTACCAGTCGGCGATCGTCGACAACGCCTTGTACGTACGTGATCCGAGGGCCGGACCGCCCCCGAGGCTTTGGGTCGCAAAGAGTCCGTCGGAGTCGCTGTCGAACTCGATCCTGGCCCGTCGCACGATCTGCAACGCCTCGCGCGCCGGATGGTGGATCACGAAGCTGATCGCCTTGCGGGTGTTGCCGTTGTTCCGCGGCACTTCCGGCAGGTTCGGATCAACGCATCCATCGTGATCGGCGAACCGGAAGCCACCTTGGGCGGTGGAGTTCCGGTCGAGACACAACGTGTCGCCGGTGTTCGTTGACGTCGGGATGAACGCGTGCATGCGAACCTCGTTACGAACGATCCACGGCACCGACATGGCGACCACCACGAGGGCGGGTACGAGCGTCATCGACCCGGCCTTCCGCCAACCGGCTCCAACCGCAAGCGCCGCGAGGTACAAGCCGACCAGAAACCACACCGAGAACGGACGCACCAAAACCGACGCGCCGAGCACCGCTCCGAACGCCAACAGGCGGTTGCGACTGGGAAGCCCTGAGGACCAGTCGTGCTCCACGATGACCGCAAGCGCGGCCACCGAAAGGAACACGAACATCGTCTCCACTTGCAGGCTGGCCACCTGGAAGATCGCGTTCGGGAAGACCGCGAGCAGCGCAGCCGCGATCAGACCAACCGTCGGATTCCACACGCGCCGGCCGATCACGAAGACGAGCGCAACGGTGGCCGTCGAGATCGCCACGTGGAGCAGACCCGCGGTCAGCAGCAGGTGGCTGGTGAGGTGGAGATGGTCGACCGTGAAGAACAGCACGGCCAGGAGCGCCGGGTAGCCGATCGGGTAGTAGGCGGTCGGCTGGTTCGTGATGTAGCTGACGTAGCCCCGTCCCGCCGCAATCTCGTTGCCGTAGTACCAGTAGGAGTACTGGTCACCCGCTTGCAACCAATCGCGTGGTGGCTCCCCCTTGGCGTAGAGCAGCCATGCGAGCCGCAACGCGAACGCCAGGACAACGATCACCAACAGTGAACGGCGAGCCCTCACAAATGCGTCCCCGGCGGAGTGATGAACACCGCCATTGGCACGCCGAGCTCCAGCATCTCGGCCAGCCGAGACTTGATGTCGTCGGGCACACGCGTGTCGATCGAGACCGCAAAGAGGTTCAGGTCGACGAGGCCCGCGAGGTCGTCCAAGCCGTTCGACCGAAGGTGATCGATGACCTCGGACCGAAGCTGAGCGAAGCGGGCCGTCTGCGTCGGGTTGCGCGGATCGACGAACGCCACCTCTGTCGCGCCGCTCACACGGCGCCACGCATCCACCCACTGGCCCGTCGCCAGCTGGATCCGCGCGGTGGCTTCGGACTCCTGCAGCACACGGTGAGGAGTCACGATCACTCGTATGCCGTCGAAGGAGCCCACGCGGAAGCCACGGCGATCGAGTTCGTTCAGGAGTCCGTATCCCGGTGAGCCGAAAAACGCAGCATCGTCCCACGCGATGAGATAGCGCGCGTTGTGATCGAGGGCGGAGACCGTCGCGGGGACAACCGCGTTCAACTCGCTCACCACGGTTGCGTCGGAGTGGCGCGCGTTGGGCGCGACCCACGTCGACCGTGCGGAGAACATGACGGCGATCGCGAGCAGGCACGCCACTCCGGCGCGCGCCATTCGTTCACCTCGGTCGCGACGAAACCTCGTGCCGAGGACGACCACGGCGGTCCAGACCGCCGCGAGCGTCATGACGGCCGTGACCGTCCACGTGGACAGCAGCAGGTAGTACCAGACGACGCCGTAGATGCGGCTGGTGGCCAGGAGGACGAGCACGAGTCCGACGGCGGCCACGAGGTGGAGACGCATGAGCGTGTGGTGACGCGCTCTGACCGCGGCCACGGCAGCCCACGCCCACAGCGCGAGCACGATCGCACCCCTCCATGCGCTCGCGTTGCGATGCGGATCGGTGGCGACCAGGAGACCTGGATGAGCCAACTGGTCGACGGACAGATGGAAGACGTCAAGGTGTCGGAGCACGAAGTCCGCGGCGTCGCGTAGCCCGACAGTCGGCTCCGTCGGAGGTGTCCTCGTGAAGTAGTTGAGGAGAATCGAGAGATTGCCGGGACGGTGACGGAGCTGGTCGATGATCGGCGGGAGCCACGCCACGACGCCAACGGCGGCCGACAGGCCGGTCCAACGCAGGATCGAACGTCGGGCGGACGGGCCGGCGCGGCGGAAGTACACGATCGCCGCGATGGTGGCGAGCCCGCCGGCGCCGAGACACAACACGAGGTAAGGAACATGGGTCTGCGCGCAGAAGCTGCCCGCGAGGACGGCGACGGGCAGCATCGCGATGTCACCGCACACGACCGACCACACCGCCAGCACGACGACGACCCACCACAGCAGCGGGAGATAGGGATTCCACGGCTCCGTGAGGGTGGTGACCCCGAAGCCGTTGATCAGCAGCGCGAGAGCGGCGGCCACGCCGACCGTCAGCACCGTTCCGCCGCGGCGTCGGGCGATGAGCAACGCGGCGACGATCGCACCTGTGTGGACCACGACGGTGCCCGCTTGCAGCGCAAACGGCGAGCTCCCGAGTATGCGGTACGTCGGCGCCAGCGCGTAGAAGCTCAGCGGCCCCGGATGGCTGCCTTGTTGACCGTCGTACAGGATGCGGCCCGGGAGACCGATGAGTGGTGTGTTGGACGTGCCCACGTCGCGCACGCGCAGCTCTGTCTGTGCCAAGTCCAGCACCGGCGTCCACGTCGGCTTGTGGAAGCCGAGCAACGCGACGAAGAGCGGCAGGATCAGCAGTGCGGCGAGCGCGGCGACCATCGTCCGCGATTGCATCGAAAAGAGCCTAGGACGAGTCAGGGCAAGCGCCGGAGCACCTTGAGCAGGCCGAGGCGAACCGGAGACTGGTGCTGCGAGCCGGAAGCGTCGAGGCCATCTCGGTGCTCGCGGTACCACTCATACGACTCGATGAGCATCGACGCGTTCGAGTGCCGTGGCTCCCATCCGAGCTCGGTGCGGGCCTTGGTGACGTCGAAGAACAACGACTCGCCGTAGAGCAGCCAGTGGTAGGGAGCGAACGGCGCGAGACCGACGGTTGCGAGCGCATGCATCGCCAGCTGCGCAGGCGCAGTCGGCAGAGAGCGAATCCTCGAACCGGTGCCGGCGTGCTGAACGAGCGCTTGGATCGTGGCGCGCATCGTGCCGAACTCGGTCGCGCCGACGTTGTAAGTCGTCGGACCGAAGCGCTCCCCCGCCCGCAGACACGCGTCCGCCAGGTCGTCGGCGTGGATGAGTTGGTAGCGATTGCTCCCTCGCCCGAGCACGTAGACGGGCGCGCCGTCGGCGACAAAGTCGAACAACACCGCGAAGATGCCCAGCCGTCCGTGCCCGAGGATGGTGCGAGGGCGCACGATCGTCACATCGAGGCCGGCGCTCGCCGCCTCATGGCACAGATGCTCGGCCCGAAGCTTGGCCCGCCCGTAGGCCTCCACCGGAAGGCACCGCGAATCCTCTGTGACCGGATTCGACTCGGGGATCCCGAAGACCGCGCTCGACGACGTGTGTACGACCTTGCCCACCCGAGCGTCGCGCGCCGCGACGAGCACATTGGCCGTTCCGACGACGTTGACCGAGTCGAAAAGGTCGCGGTCACGGGCCAGAGGCACCTGGGCGACGTTGTGGAACACGATGTCGACGCCATCGCACGCGGCTCGGACGCGGTCGCGGTCGCGCACATCGCCCGCGACATAGTCGACCTCGCCTGCGAAGGATGACGGCGGATTCACGTCGAGGATCCGCACGCGGTCGTCCCGGGCCAAGGCCTGTTCGACGAGCACGGTTCCGAAGTAGCCGCTGCCGCCAGTCACGAGGATCGTGCGACCCATCAGAGCGGTTCGCCGTTCGCGACGCACCACCGAATTGACTCGCGCATGCCGTCGAAGAGCGCAGTGGGCGGGCGGTACCCGAGTTCTTTCGAGGCTCGAGAGATGTCGCAGGCGATGGTGTCCTTCAACTCGCCGAGCACATGGACGGCTTGCACATACCGGCCCTGGCCCTGCACGACTCGATCGACCCTTTCCGCCACCCGCGCCACGACGTACGGGATTCGCACCGGCTTGCGCCCGGTGACGTCCAAACCTTCAGCGGTCAGCGCGCGCTGCACGGTGTCGAGGATCGTGCGCAGCTCGTACGGCTCGGCGTCGGCAATCCAGTACGCGTTTCCCGGTGCCGCCGCTGCCACTTCGGCGCGCAGCATCCCGTGGACCAGGTTGCCGGTGAACACCATCGATCGTCGCTGAGTTCCGTCGCCCACCAGTGGAAAGCGGCCTCGGCGAATGGCGGCCAGGAACTTCGTCTGCCGAGCCGGCTGATGGGGACCGTAGAACCACGGCGGACGCACGATCACGGTCTCCAGATCGCCGTGTTCGAACACCCGCTGCACCAGTTGCTCTGCTTCGAGCTTGGACTGCCCATACCCCATGTAGGGGTTGAAGGACGAGTCCTCCGTGAACCGGTCCGATGGCGTTGCGTTGGCGCCAAAAGGCGAGTTCGACGAGACGTGGACGAAGCGAACGGCGGCCGCGCGCCGGGCGCGGTCCAGGGTGAGTTGTGTGCCGCCGACGTTCACGTCGAACAACTCGCGCACCTTCGAGACCGGATGGATCACGCCGGCGGCGTGGAAGACCGTCGCGGACCCGACGCCGTCGAAAAGCCGGTCGAGCGCGTCCGGGTCGCGCACATCACCGACGATCGGCTCAACCGTCGGGCCGATCACCGACAGGAGCGACGCATCCTCCTCGTCGCGCACGAGGCACCGGACGCGCTCGCGCACCGGTGCCAGAGCGCGCACGAGGTTCTGTCCGAGCCAG
>JBEEGD010000477.1:0-3124 GCA_041166685.1 Acidimicrobiaceae bacterium
TGGGAGTTGAAGCACTGGCCCGACTTCGTCGAGGTCACCGCGTTCTCCGCGGGCACGTTTCCGGAGCCGCTGGCCTTCTCGTTGCGGGCCTGGGATCACCTCCGCAAGCGCAAGGGCGAGTTCGATCTCGTCCACGACAACCAGAGCCTGGGCTACGGCCTGCTCGCCATCCAGCGCGACACGCCGGTGCTCGGCACGATCCACCACCCCATCACCGTCGACCGGCGGCTCGAGCTCGAGCACGCACAGACGGCGTACAAGCGGCTCACGCTGCGCCGTTGGTACGCGTTCACGAAGATGCAGACGCGGGTGGCCAGGCGATTGCAGCGAATCATCACCGTGTCCGAGTCGAGCCGGACCGACATCGTGAAAGATCACGGCGTCGACCCCTCGGTGATGAACGTCGTGCCCGTAGGCGTCGACCCGGATCTGTTCCGGCCGCTCCCTGGTGTGGCCCGCATCCCGGGCCGCTTGATCACCACCGCGTCCGCCGACGTGACGATGAAGGGCCTGCGCTACCTGCTCGAGGCCATCGCCAAACTGCGCACCGAGCGCGAGATCAGCCTTGTCGTGATCGGACGGCCCAAAGAAGGCGGACGGTCGGCGGAGACCATCGAACGACTCGGCCTCACGGACATCGTGTCGTTCGTGTCCGGCGTGACCGAGCAGCGCATCTACGAGCTCTACTCCGAGTCCGAGCTGGCCATCGTGCCGTCGCTGTATGAAGGTTTCTCGCTGCCCGCCATCGAGGCGATGTCCTGCGGCGTGCCCCTCGTCTCCACGACCGGCGGTGCGCTGCCCGAGGTCGTCGGCAACGACAACGAGACCGCCTTCCTGGTGACGCCAGGTGACGGCGAGGCGCTTGCGGCCCGGATCCGCACCGCCCTCGACGATCCCGACCTCCGCGAGCGAGTCGGCGCGCAAGGCCGACAGCGGGTGGTGGACAACTGGAGCTGGAGGCACACCGCGCTGAAGACCCTCGAGCAGTACCGAGCGCTTCTCGCCGAGTCGGATCGCTCGTGCTGACCGTTCGTTACGACTGGCTAGGCCTGGAGGCGGGCGACCTCGTGCTCGACCTCGGGTGCGGCGCCGGCCGTCACGCGTTCGAGGCCTTCCGGCGTGGCGCCCGAGTCGTGGCGCTCGATTACAGCGCGGCGGAGCTGAAGGACGTGAAGGCGATGTTCGGCGCGCTCCGCGATGAAGAGGCTGCCACGCTCCCGGCTTCGAGTTTGGGCGCGTGTGCGAACGGCGACGCCACCCGCCTGCCGTTCCCCGACAACACCTTCGATCGGGTCATCGCCGCGGAGGTCCTCGAGCACATCCCTGCCGACGAGGCCGCGATGTCCGAGCTCACCCGGGTGCTCAAGCCGGGCGGCACGATGGCCGTCACGGTGCCGGCGTGGTTCGCCGAACGGGTCTGTTGGGCGCTCACCGACGAGTACCACGCGCCGTTCGTCGACGGCGGACATGTCCGCATCTACTCCGAGCCCGAACTGCGTTCGAAGCTCCGAGCCGCCGGCCTGAAACCGAACCGGGCACACCACGCGCACGCGCTGCACACGCCGTACTGGTGGCTCAAGTGCGCCGTGGGGCCCACCAACGGTGACCATCCGCTGGTGCGGGCGTATCACGCAGTCCTGCTCTGGGACATCGGGGGGCGCCAGCCGATGGCCCGCTTCACCAAACTGGCCGACCGACTCGCCAATCCGGTGCTCGGAAAGTCTCTCGTCGTGTACGCCCGAAAGCCGAGGTAGTAGCAACCGATGTTCCTGCGTGACGTGCCCCGCGTCGTGTCCGCGGCCGAACTGGCCCGAACCGTCGACGCCATCGCCGAATGGCAGCTGCCCTCGGGCATGATCCCGTGGTTCCCCGGCGGACACGCCGACCCCTGGAACCACGTCGAAGCGACGATGGCCCTCGACCTGGCCGGGTACCGGTCGAAGGCGGAACGGGCCTACGAATGGTTGGTGCGGATGCAACGGCCCGACGGGTCGTGGCACCAGTACTACCTGGCCGATTCCGTCGAGCAAGACAAGCTCGACGCCAACGTGTGCGCCTACGTGGCGACCGGCGTGTGGCACCACTACCTGCTCACCAAGGACGATGGGTTCGTCCAGACGATGTGGCCGGTCGTCGAACGAGCCATCGACTTCGTGCTCGACCTCCAACGCCCGCGCGGCGAGATCATCTGGGCGCGCCACGCCGACGGCACGCCGTGGTCATTCGCCTTGCTCACCGGCTCGTCGTCGATCTGTCATTCGCTGCGCTGCGCAATCGCGCTGGCGGAGCATCTCGGCCACGAACGCCCGGACTGGGAGCTGTCTGCCGGCCGATTGGCCGACGTGATCGCCCACGAACCTGAAGCCTTCGCGCCGAAGCATCGCTGGGCGATGGATTGGTACTACCCCGTGCTCACCGGTGTCGTCGGTGGCGCGGACGGCCGGACGCGACTCTCCGATCGCTACGACACGTTCGTGATGGAAGGCCGGGGCGTGCGCTGCGTCAGTGACCGCCCCTGGGTCACGGTCGCCGAGACCTGTGAGTGCGCGCTCGCCCACCTCGCGGTCGGACAGCGTGATGTGGCCGAGACGATGTTCGCGTGGGCCCACCAGTTCCGCCACGACGACGACCGCTACTGGACCGGAACGGTGTTCCCCGACGAGGCCCGTTTCCCTGGCGGCGAGCGATCGACCTACACCGCCGCGTCGGTCGTCCTCACCGCGGATGCTCTGGTCGGCGGCTCACCCGCGTCGGGCCTGTTCGTCGAGCACGACTCGCTGCTTCCGCAGCTCATCGACACCAGCGACTCCGTCGTCGACCGCGACTGACACCCTCAACGCGGAGATTTGCCGACGTTCGCGATCGTCAGACCGTGATCGAGGCAAGGTCCTCTCCGAGGATGATGTCGCCGGCGAAATGCTCACGGGCGACCGCGATCCACTCGTCCTCGGCGCCTGGCGCGGGTGTGGGGATCTGGTGGGTGAGCATCAGCGTGCCCACACCGCCGCGAGCGGCGGTCTGCGCCGCTTGCGCGACCGTCGAGTGGTAGTCGATCGTGTCGACGAACCGTTGCATCGGGACGAGTCGCACCAGGTCGTCGCGCAGGACCGTCTGCACATACACG
>JBEEGD010000478.1:0-8628 GCA_041166685.1 Acidimicrobiaceae bacterium
TGAGGTCTTCGCGACCGTGCGGAACCTCGAGCGAGCGGGTCCGCTGAGCGACGCAGCGGCGGCCGAGGATCTCGAGTTGCACGTCCTGCGCCTCGACGTGCGCGATGGCGATTCGGTCGACGGAGCCGTCGCCGAGGTCGTCGAGCGCAGCGGTCGTATCGACGTGTGCGTGAACAACGCCGGCATCGAGCTGCGCGGACCGATCGAGGAATGCAGCGAGGACGAGGTGCTGGTGCAGTTCGACACGAACGTCTTCGGATTGCTGCGCGTGGTACGGGCGGTGTTGCCGGTGATGCGAGCTCAGGGCTCGGGCGTCATCGTGAACGTGGGGTCGCTGGCCGGTCTCGTCGCCCGCCCGTTTGGCGGGCTCTACTCCGCAACGAAACACTCGGTGGAGGCCATCACCGAGGCGCTGCACTTCGAGTGCGCGCCGTTCGGCATTCGAGTTGCCGTGCTCGAGCCCGGCCAGTTCGAGACCGAACTGCTCAACAATGCGATCACGGCCACCCTTTTCACGGACGACTCGATCTACAAGGCGGCATCGGATCGGTTCGACGAGGCGCTGCAGCGACTCTCACCGGACGGGCTCCGCGCCCCGCCGGAGGTTGTGGCCGAGACGATCGTCGCGGTGGCTGAAGACGACGATGCCGGCCTGCGTCACCTCGTCGGCGCCGACGCCGATCTGGTGTGGTCGGTGCGTTCAGGCAACACGTTCGAGGAGTACGAGCAGACCGTGCGGGCCGCTCTGGACTGGTGGGAGTAGGCGCCGCCGCTTAGGTTGCTCGCCCATGACCAAAGTCGTCGTGGTGGCATCGCTGTTCGCGAATGAGGGTCGTGGGGACGAACTGGCTGAGGCGTTCCGTGACGCCATCGAGCAGACCCACGGCGAAGAAGGGTGCTTGAAGTACGCGTTGCACCGCGACAAGGCGAATCCGGACCACCTGATCATGATCGAGCTCTGGCGTTCGCAAGACGACCTCGACGCCCACGGCAAGCAGCCGTACCTGGCCGAGCTGATGACCAAGATGGGCGCGCCGGGTCTGTTCTCGGCAGCACCGAGCTTGTGGTTCACCGACCCGCTGCTGATCGGTGACGAATCGAAGGGTCAGCTGTAGGCGCGTCGCAAGGCCGGCGCGAGGTCGCCGTTGTTCGCAACCTCGACCTCCTCCAGTCCGAGCCAACTCGCCATCAGCTGCAGCTCATCGACCAGCGCGGCAGCTGCGCCCTCGGGCTGCGCCGACGGCTCGAAGAATGCACCTTGCACGAGCAGCCGCAAGCGCTTGCGATCCGACTTGAGGTCAACGCGGGCGACGATCGCATCGTCGAGGAGAAACGGGAGCACGTAGTAGCCGTGGATCCGTTTCGGCGCGGGTGTGTAGAGCTCGATGCGGATCCGGGTTCCAAAGAGTCGCTCGGCTCGCGAACGTTCCCACACCAGTGAGTCGAAGGGAGAGAGCAACGCTTGCGTCGTGATGCGCCTCGGCCGTCGCGCGTCGGGATGCAGATACGCGATGTCCTTCCAGTCGCCGACCTGCACCGGGAGGAGCGCGCCGTCCTCGACGAGCTCGTGCAGCCGGGGGCGGGCCGTCGTGACCTTGATGCGAAAGTAGTCGGCGAGGTCGCGCGCCGTGCCCACGCCGTGGTGTCTCGCGGCCCGTAGCAGCAGCTCGCGGTGAGCCTCCTCGACAGACGGCGTGGGCGCGTCGAGCACGTGTCCGGGAAGGACGCGCTCGACAAGGTCGTAGCGCCGCTCGAAGTTCGGTCCCCGGCCGGTCGAGGTGATCGTCCCGGCCCAGAACAGCCGCTCGAGCGCAGCCTTGCCTTTGGACCACCCCCACCACGGTCCGCTCTTCTCGCCACCGTCCATGAGTTCTGACGCGGCGATCGGGCCGCGGTCGCGTACCTCGGCGAGCACTGCGGTGACGTAGTCGGGGAGGTCTCGCTGGATCCAGTTCATGTGGCCCCACGCATCCGTTGCGGCCGCGTCCATGCGCCACCGCAACAGTGGGTGCAGTTCGACGGGGACGAACGACGCTTCGTGCGCCCAGTACTCGAAGAGCTCGCGTCGCCGCTCGATGAGGTCGGTCAACAACGGGCGCGGATAGGGACCGAGCCGGCTGAAGAGCGGCAGCTCGTAGGAGCGCACCAGCACGTTGACCGAGTCGATCTGCAGCACGCCGACGCGATCGAGCGCCCGCCGGAGGTGGCGGGCGTCGATGCGTCCCTTTGGACGTGGGTCGGCGAAGCCCTGCGCGCCCAGCGCGATCCGGCGGGCTTGCGCGACCGTGAGGCGTTCGACGGGAGAGGGCGGACCCACCTAGGTTTCCTAGCGGAACATCACCGTAGGAGGGCAACCCTGATGCGTGTCGTCGTCGACTTCGACCTCTGCGAGAGCAACGCTCTGTGCATGGCCGCTGCGCCGGAAGTCTTCGAAGTACGTGACGACGACTTCCTGTACGTGCTGCAGGAAAACCCGCCCGAGGAATTGCGTTCGAAGGTGGAAGAGGCGGTCCGCCGCTGCCCCAAGCAGGCGATCTCGATCGAGGATTGATGGGACGTCGCTCGACGAGCGACGTCGCCGTCTCATGGCGGGCGGCGGGGCGGTAGCTGGATGGATCGCGTCGTGGTCGTCGGCGCGTCGCTCGCCGGGTTTCGAGCCGTCGAAGAGCTTCGACATCAGGGGTACGACGGCCATCTCACTGTCGTGGGCGCGGAGGCGCACCTGCCGTACGACCGTCCACCACTGTCGAAGCAGATCCTGTCTGGATCGTGGGAGATCGACCGTCTCCCGCTGAACGCGATCGGCAAGGACATCGATGACCTCGCCATCGATTGGCGACTCGGCGTCGCCGCCCGCGGTCTGGACCTTGGCCGGCGTCATGTCGAGCTGGCGGATGCGAGCACGATCCCGTTCGACGGCCTCGTCATCGCGACCGGCGCCGGCGTGCGCACACTGCCGGGACAGCCTGACCTCGAGGGCTTGCACACGCTGCGCACGCTCGACGACTGCCTCGCGCTACGGGCCGACCTCGACAAGCTGCCTGAACGTGTCGTCGTGGTCGGTGCCGGTTTCATCGGCGCGGAGGTCGCGGCGACGGCCAGGGAGCGAGGCCTCGACGTCACGCTTCTCGAGGCGCTCCCCACTCCGCTACAGCGAGCGCTCGGCGACGAGATGGGCGCCGTGTGCGGCGACATCCATCGCGAGCATGGCGTCGACGTGCGGCTCTCCACTGGCGTTGCCGGCTTCGAGGACGACGGACGCGGCCGCTTACGCGGCATTCGTCTCACGGACGGCACTGTCATCGACACCGAGGTCGCGGTCGTCGGCGTGGGTGTTGCACCCAACACCGCATGGCTCGAAGACTCCGGTTTGACGATCGACAACGGAGTGCTGTGCGACGAGACCTGTCTCGCCGCTCCCGACGTCGTGGCCGCCGGCGACATCGCGCGCTGGCCGAACCGGCGATTCGGCGAGGTGATGCGAGTCGAGCACTGGGAGAACGCGCAAGAGCAGGGCGCGCACGCGGCGCGCCGGCTGCTCGGTCACCCCGAGCCGTACGAACCCGTGCCGTGGTTCTGGTCCGACCAGTACGACCGCAAGATCCAACTCGCCGGCCGCAGTAGCGCCGATGACGAGGTGCAAGTCGTCGAAGGCTCCATCGCGGAGCGTCGCTTCGTCGCGCTCTACGGGCGCGCTGGTCGAGTCGTCGGCGTTCTCGGGATGAACCGTCCTCGCATCGTCATGGAGTACCGCCAGCTGATCGCCGCGGGCACGTCGTGGAACGACGCGCTAGCCCGCTGACGAGCTCGAGCTGGAACTCGAGCTCGAGTCGGATGCGGCTGCCCCGTTCACGCACACCGTGAGGCCGGCGTTGAAGCCGTCGTTGAACGACGCGAAGAACCCGAAGCGGAACGCATCGAGGTGCCGGAACGCCGTCCCCGAGGTCGAGTTCCCCGACTCCGAGGCCGACGCCTTGCCCAACTCCAGGAACGCCGACACGGCCTCGTCGAGATCGCCGGGTGACAGCGAGATCTGAGATTCGGCCGGCAACGTCTTGTTGATCTCATCGGTCTTCGTGGTGCCGACCCACACCCCCGTGAAGCAGTCGACTTGTGTTCGCGCGTCGGGAGTTCCGGTCGGGAGATCGGCGAGGTGCTGCGCCCGCGTCGAGTACTCGTTGGCGATGATCACCGCTTCCGCGAGATCACCGATGCGGTAGATGGCTGGCAGGAGCCGCTTCTCGTCCCAATTCAAGGTGTCGTCGGGCGCGCAGTAGAAGGCCAGTCCCACGGCGTCATCGCCTTGCTTCGACTTCCCGCCGCAGCTCACACCGACTGCAGGATCGAACGCGTTGATTTTCGCGGGTGTCCACGGCTTGCCGATGTCCTTGAATGCCGCGGTCCAGAAACCTTCGAGGTTCTTGACCACCAGCGGCTCCACTTCCGGGAACGGAAGGTTGCCGTTCTGCGCCTGGTCGAGCGAACCCGGATCGAAGACCTCGGGAACGAAGTTGAACGTTCCGTCTTCATACGTCTTGCACTTCGCCGCGCCACCCTGGAGGCCGTCCTCGAATGCATTGATGCGCTGGAAGGCCGAACCATGTGCGGCGGTGTCGTTCACGGCGTCGGTTCCCACCGGGTCGCGGATCAACAGGAAGCCGCCGATCGCACCGTCCAGGTCGGCCGGCGTCACGGTGAACGCCTTCGACGCTCCCTGCTGAACGTGTTGCGTGTACGCGCCGGCGAAGCAGTCGGCTTGTTGCTCGGTCAGGAACGTGACGAAGCGACCGTCAAGGATGCCGTGACGGTCTTGAAGGGTGTGCCCCAACTCGTGGGCCACGACGATGGCCAGAGTGAACGGGCCAAAGTTGTCGAGCAAGTCGTTCGTGAGATTCACGGTGTCCCACGCCACGAAGTCGCTTGGCGGGCAGAAGAACGCATTCTGCGCGACTTCGCGATACACGCTCTTACCGGCACCGCCGCAATTCGGTGGCGGATCGTCGGGGCCGTACGGAAACAACCCACCGGATACCCGCTTGTACTGCGTACCGTAGAGCTTCGGGAACTCCTGGCCGTAGAACGCCTCAACGTCGTCCACGGCCTTCTTGATGATGGCGTCGTCGTCGTTCGGTCCGAACGTCGTCTTGCCTGGGACGACGGTGTTCTCGTCGGTGGAGCTCGAGCCGCTTGCCCCCGGCCCCTTGGCTGCGGACCCTCCTCCGCTCGAACAGGCCGACAGAACGAGCAGAATCACGAGCGCCGCCGCAAGGGTGCGGCCTGGAGTCCGAGGCATCGCGGGAGACTACGACGGTGAACCGTCGGCTGTATCTGATCGCGGCCGCCGCGCTCATGGTGATTGCTGGCGTGTCGGTGTACGTGGCCACGACGGTCGAGCCCCGGGACATCGCCCGGCGAGGTGATCTGACGGTGCTCGCCGATTCGGTTCCATCAGTCGTCGGCGCGAAGGGATGGCTGAACTCGCCGCCGCTGGGGCGTGTCGATCTCGCCGGGAAGGTCGTGCTGTACGACTTCTGGACCTATTCGTGCATCAACTGCCAGCGAACGCTGCCGCGGCTGCGCTCGCTCTATGACCGCTACAAGGGCGACGGACTCGTGCTCATCGGCGTGCACAGCCCCGAATTCGACTTCGAGAAAGACCACGCCAACGTCGCACACGCCGTGACCCGCTACGGCGTCACGTGGCCGGTTGCATTCGACGACGACATGGCGATCTGGAACTCGTTCGCGAACCAGGCCTGGCCGGCCGAATACCTCACCGATCGTCAGGGACGGCTGCGGCAAGTGCGGTTCGGCGAAGGCGACTATGACGACAAGGAGAACGACGTCCGCACGTTGCTCGGCATTCCCTCTGGTGCGCCGCGTGCGGCGGTTCCGGGCGAGGATCAAATCGTCAGCGCAGCCGTCACGCCGGAGATCCACCTCGGCCTCGCATTTGGGGGTGCGCAACTCAGTTCTTCGCCTGAGCGGTTGACGAAGGGGCTGCAGCCGTACTCTCTTCCTGACCCGGTTCTGCAGGACACTTTTGCGTTGGGCGGCGGGTGGATCGCCGTCGATCAGGACATCGAATCGACGGACACCGGCGTCGCGCTCGTGTTGCGCTATCGCGGTGCCGAAGTGAACCTCGTGGCAGGTGCGGACGCACCGGCCAAAGTGGACGTCGAGCTCGACGGCGTGCCGCTCACCACGCTGACCGTGATGGAGCACGACCTCTACAACGTTGTCAACAAGGGCCCGGCGGGCTACCACAGTCTGGTGTTCAAGCCTCACGGGCCGACGAGCGTGAAGATGTTCGCATTTACCTTTGGTGCTGGCACGAGGTGAAGGATTACGTGGCGCTGTTCGGTGCCGGTGTCGCGTCGTTCCTGGCGCCCTGCATCATCCCGCTCGTGCCCGCCTACCTAGGCCTCGTAGTCGGCGAATCTGTGGAAGCGCGTGACACCGCGAAGGCAGTTCCGGCCACGCTCGTGTTCATCGCGGGGTTTGCTCTCGTCTTCGCGGGCCTCGGGACCGCGGCCGGGAAGTTGGGATCGTCACTCAGCACGGTGCAGGACACGCTCGAGCGCGTCGGCGGCGCGATCGTGCTCGTCCTTGGTCTCGTGTTGCTCGGTGCACTCCGAGGCCGTTGGCTGCAGGAGCGCCGCTTGATCCACCGGCTTCCGGCCCGCGGGGGACCGCTTCGCCCGTTCGTACTCGGCATCGCGTTCGGCGCGGCGTGGAGTCCGTGTGTCGGCCCGCTGCTCGGTGCCGCCCTGTTTCTCGCGGCCCGCAGCGCCGACCCTGCACGCGGTGCCCTGCTGCTCGGCGCGTACGCCGCCGGGATCGGAGTCCCGTTCCTGCTGGCGTCGCTCGGGTTGGCGTCGTCACCCCGACTCAGCGACCGGCTGCGCCGCATCGGCCCCGGGTTGGAGCGCGTCGCCGGCGGATTGCTCGTGGTGCTCGGCGTCCTGCTGGCCACGGGCACGTACTCGCATCTCACGTCGTATCTCGCGCGCTTCACCCCATCCGTGGGCGGGCTCTAGATCGCGAGGGCGTGCTCGAGGTCGGCGATCAGATCGCTGATCGTTTCGATACCGACGGAGAGACGCACGAGCGCGGCGTCGACCGCGAGGGGTGAGTCGGCCGCCGAGGCGTGGGTCATGCGGGCCGGGTGCTCGATGAGCGATTCGACCGCGCCGAGCGATTCGGCGAGCGTGAAAAGCTTCGAGCGTCGCACCACATCGAGGGCGGCTGGTTCGCCGCCACGCATGATGAACGACACCATGCCGCCGAAGTCGGTCATCTGACGCTTGGCGATGTCGTGACCGGGGTGGTCAGGGAGCCCGGGCCAGAGGACGCGGTCCACCGCGGGATGCGCGATGAGCATCTCGACGACGGCTCGGGCATTGTCGCAGTGGCGTTCCATGCGGAGCGCGAGGGTCTTCACCCCGCGCAGCACGAGATAGCAGTCGAAGGGGGATGGCACTGCGCCTGCGGCGTTCTGCACGAAGCGGATGCCATCGGCGAGTTCGTCGTCCGACGTCGCGATGAAACCTCCCACGACGTCGGAGTGTCCACCGAGATACTTCGTCGCGGAGTGCACGACGGCGTCAGCGCCGAGCGTCAACGGTCGTTGCAGGTACGGGGTCGCGAAGGTGTTGTCGACGACGACGCGGGCGCCGCGACGATGGGCCAGCTCGCTGACGGCTTCGATGTCGACGATGTTGAGGGTGGGGTTGCTGGGGGTCTCCAACCAGACCACCGTGGTGTTGTCCGGCCACTCGTTTACGAGGTGGTCGACGTCGGTGAGATCTGCGGCCGACCACGTCCAACCCGCGGGCTTGAACACCTTGTCGATGAGCCGGAACGTCCCTCCATAGGCGTCGTTGCCCAACACGATGTGCGAACCGACCGCGAACTGGCGCAGCAGCGCGTCCTCGGCTGCGAGCCCGCTGGCGAACGCGAATCCGTGACGTGCGCTCTCGAGTGATGCGAGGCATGACTCGAGCGCGGCACGCGTGGGGTTTCCCGAGCGCGAGTACTCATAGCCCTGGTGCTCACCGACCGAACGCTGGGCGAACGTGGTGGTGAGCGAGATCGGTGGAACGATGGCGCCGGTCGCGGGGTCCGGTTGTTGTCCGGCGTGGATTGCCCGCGTTTCGAAGCCCGGCTCGGTCATTGATCCGCGCCCGACAGGTACCGCAGCACATCGGTACGGGCGAGGACGATGTGAGGACGTCCGCCCGCGAGAACGACCACGGCGGGCGCCTGGTCCAGCAGCTCTACCGCGAGCTCGAGGCGCTGGCCGACGCCGATCGTTGGGAGCCGTGGCCCCATGACTTTTTCAACCGGCTCGTCGAGCACACCGCCGTCGCGCATCGCGAGATCCATGAGGGCGAGCTCGTCGACCGCGCCGAGTACTTCGGCGGCGGCGAGTGGAAGTTCGCCTTTGGCCACTGGCAACTGGGACACGCCGTGGCCACGCATGAGGTTCACGGCGCGGCGCACACTGTCCTCGGGGTGTACGTACACAAGAGGTGGTACGTCGCCACCACGCGCCTGGAGGACATCGGCGACCGTGCGGCCCTCGCTCCGCAAGAACCCGTAGCCGGCCATCCAGTCATCGTCGAA
>JBEEGD010000479.1:0-2600 GCA_041166685.1 Acidimicrobiaceae bacterium
ATCTCGCCGCGCACCGCGCCGATCCGGCTCGCGACCGCACCCAGCGCACCGGGTCGGTCGGGCAGCCACACGCGCACCGTGTAGGTCTCCATTGCCGGGAACCGTACGGCCGCCTTGTGAACGGCAGGTTTCCCACAGGAAACGTGCGCGTCAATGTCCTCTTGCTGACAATGTCGTCCTGCTGGCGCAGCGATTCTTGACCGGGCGGTCAAGTGATCCGTACCGTTCGCAGGAATGGCCGAGAAGCGACAGCTGACCCCGCGAGGGCGGGAACGTCGCCATCAGCTCATGTCGTATGCCGCCGCCCGGTTCGCCGAGGGCGGCTTCCACCCGACGTCGGTCGCCGAGATCGTCAGCGGACTCAAGGTCGGCAAGGGCGTCTTCTACTGGTACTTCGACTCGAAGGACCAGCTCTTCCTCGAGATCCTGCGCGATGCGCAGCAAGACCTTCGGCGCAAGCAGCAGCACGCCATCGCCGATGAACCTGACCCGCTCCGGCGCATCGAGCTCGGCATCCGCGCATCAATGCAGTGGTTCGCCGAGAACCGTCACCTCATGAACCTCTTTCAGTTCGCGGCGACCGAAGAGCGGTTCGCCCCACTCCTTCGACGTGGGCAAGAGGTCGCGCTGGCCGACGCGGTCAAGCACATCAAGGACGGCATCGTCGCCGGCGAGATCCGTGACGGTGAACCCGAAGTTCTGGCCCATGCCGTCCTCGGCGTGATCAGTCACCTCGCGCGCGAGCTCGTCCACGGGCGCGACGAACCGCCCCAAGATGTCGCCGACGCCGCTGTCGCATTCTGCTTGGGCGGGCTGCGCTAGCGCGCGGAGCTGAACAGACCCACGGGCTACAGCTTGGTGAGACCCTTGCGGAGGTTGCGGACCGCTTGGCCGATGCGTTGCTCGTTCTCGATGAGCGCGAAGCGCACGTAGCCGTCGCCGCCCGGGCCGAAGCCGACACCGGGTGACAGCGCGACGTTGGCCTCAGTCACGAGGAGCTTGGCGAACTCGATCGAGCCCATCTCCTTGTAGGGCTCAGGGATCGGCGCCCACGCGAACATCGTTCCTTTGGGACGATCGAACCTCCACCCGATGCGATCGAGTCCTTCGCACAACGCGTCGCGTCGCGACTGGTAGATCTCGTTGACCTGCTTCGGATAGTCCTGCGCCTCGTTGAGCGTGACCGTCGCCGCGATCTGGATCGGTTGGAACGTGCCGTAATCGAGATAGCTCTTCAACTTCGCGAGCGCTTGCACGACTTCTGAGTTGCCGACGAGATACGCAACGCGCCAACCGGCCATCGAGAACGACTTCGTCATGGAGTACAGCTCGACGGAACACTCCTTGGCTCCTTCGGCCTGCAAGATCGACGGGGGCACATACCCGTCGAACGTCGTCTCGGCGTAGGCAAAGTCGTGTACGAGGACCACGTCGCGCTCACGTGCCCAATCGACCAAGCGCTGCATGTCGGCCAGCTCGACACATGTCGTGGTCGGGTTGTGCGGGAACGACAGCACCACCACTCGCGGCTTCGGCCATCCGTACTCCCACGCCGAGATCACGTTGTCGACGAAGTTCTCACCCGGGCCGATCGGCACTTCGCGTGCGTCGGCACCGGAGAGGTGCGGGCCCCAGATGTGAATCGGGTAGCTCGGGCTCGGCACGAGCGCGGCGTCGCCCGGTTGCAGCAGCACCCACATCAAGTGGCTGAAGCCCTCTTTGGCGCCGATCGTGCTGATGACCTCGAGATCGGGGTCGAGCTCGATGTTGAACCGACGGCGATAGAGGTCGCTGACCGCCTCACGAAGCTTTGGGATACCTCGGCTCGCGGAGTACCGATGGTTCCGCGTGATGTGCGCCGCCTCGGCGAGTTTCTCGACGGCGATTTCAGGAGACGGGATGTCGGGATTTCCGAAGCCGAGATCGATGACGTCCCTCCCGGCTCGCCGGGCCTCGACCTTCAGACCATCGATGATCGTGAAGACGTATGGCGGCAAGCCCGGGATACGGCGAAACTCCATTCCCGAACGGTAGTCGGGGGCATGATTGGCCGATGAACGCGAATCGCGTCGTTGACGTG
Organism: Acidimicrobiaceae bacterium; assembly: GCA_041166685.1. Taxonomy (GTDB): domain Bacteria; phylum Actinomycetota; class Acidimicrobiia; order Acidimicrobiales; family JACDCH01; genus DASUCS01. The sequence goes on from JBEEGD010000479.1 coordinate 2,081, forward strand.
GTCGTCGAGATCCCCCGCGGCAGCCGCAACAAGTACGAGTACGACCACGAACACCACGTGCTCCGCCTCGATCGGCGTCTCTTCTCAGCCACCGTGTATCCGGCCGACTACGGCTTCATTCCTGACACCCTGGCCGAGGACGAAGACCCGCTCGATGCCATCGTGTTGCTCGAAGAGCCGACATTCCCGGGATGTTGGGTGACCGCGAGGCCGGTCGGTGTGTTCTGGATGACCGACGACAAGGGTCCCGACGCGAAGATCGTGTGCGTCCCGGCGAATGATCCGCGGTGGACCGGGGTGAACGAGATCACCGACGTGCCCGAGATGCTGCGCGCGGAGATCGAGCACTTCTTCGAGGTGTACAAGACCCTCGAGCCCGGCAAGTATTCCGAGACCCGCGGCTACGAAGGCGTCGACGCGGCGTGGAAAGAGATCGAAGCGGCGCGGGCCCGCTTTGTGCCCTGAGGCGTACGCCGCGTCTTAGACCTTCCGATCGAAGCCGATGAGCGCGGCGCCGATC
>JBEEGD010000480.1:0-9495 GCA_041166685.1 Acidimicrobiaceae bacterium
AACGTGTTGCCGCCCACCAGTCGAAGCTTCCGTGTCACCCCGACGGCGGACGGCCAGGTCGTCTTGGTGACGCTGACAGGCGCGCAGTGGGCCAACCTCAGCGCAGCGTTGCTCGACGACGATGGGACCGCGGCCCTGTCGGGCACGGCCGAGCGGATGAAGGGTGGCGCCGAAGTGATGCGGCGTGTGCGAGCAGCGATTGCCGGCATGACGACCGCCGACGTCGTCGCGCGCCTACGGGCCGTCGACGTCCCGGTGGCGCCGGTTCTCCAGCTTGACGAGGTACCGCACGACCCTCAGGTGGTCGCGTCCGGCATCGTGCGGGCGTTCCATCACGACGTGCTCGGCAACGTGCGTCAACCTCGCCCCGCTCCCCTGTTCGACGGTGACGCGATCGATCCGAGCCCCACCGCGCCCAGCCTCGGCCAGCACACCGATGAGGTGCTGAGGGAGATGGGGTGGTCCGCCCCCGAAATCGCCGCGCTGCGAGCGGATGGGACCGTGCAGTAATCGCGAACTCCACGAAGGGCTAGCCGGTTCGGAGGCCCTGCAGTCCTGGCCACAAGTCGTCGCCCGTGGTGCGGTAGTCGTACACGCTGCCGCCGATGCATCCCCGATCTTCTGCCGCTCGCTGTAGGCCGGCGATGTCGTCGGGGGTCGACTTGTCGCCGATACCACCGATCGTGTGCACCACGGCGTTCGGGTTACCGACGTGCTGGCGGATGCGATCGATGTTGGTCGCCGTGTACACGTACGCGTCCCGCCACTCGGGCCGGCGGTTCGTCCAGTACGACATCGGCTGCCAGACGTCGTAATACTGCGCCAATCCGGCCCACGGATAGTCGGGCCAGTAGTTCGGGTTCACGTCCTCCATGACCACCGGCGGCAGCACGATGGCGGACAACACCTGGCCGGGAAGCTGCTGTCGCAACCAGTCGCTCAACGAGAGCAATCGCTGGTTGCGGTCGGCCACGTCTTGGACCGAGCGCGACTCGATGTCGATCGCCATGCCATCGATCGGTAGCTTTGCGATGGCCAACAACCGACGCATGTCGTCGTTGGGATCGCCGAGGTCGGGCAGATACCACGCAACCACATGCATGCCGTTGGCCCGCGCTCGTCGCATCAACGCCACGAGCCGGTCCGGCTCCAGGATCACGGTCTCGGCGTCCCAGCGAGTGGCCTGCACGAACACGGTCTGTACGCCGAGTGCGGCCATGCGATCGATGTCGGCCAGGCCCACCGCGCTGCCGCCGTAGGTCTCGGACCAGTCATAGACATCGATCCACGTTCCGAGGCCGCCGTACGGGTCCATCGTGAACGCCGTCGGAGGAGACAGGGGAGGTCGAGGAGCAACGCTGACCAACGTGGCCGGCGGACCAGCGGCGGCGGCCTCGGGTGCGGGCGGAGGTGGCGGCGCGGTGGTGGGCGGCACGGTGGTCGGGGGTTCCGTCGTCGGCGGTGCCGTCGTCGTGGGAGGAGTCGTTGTCGTGGTGACGAACGGACGCGGCATCACCGTGCCGGTGATTCGTACGGGCTGTCGGGCCGCGTCGGCGTGGGTACCCACCGCGACCAGCGAGCAGAGCATCGTGACGGCGATGAGCATCCCCGTGACGCGCACCAGCGCGCGCGACGAGGCCAGCCGTGTGAATCGCACAGAACTCTTACTTCTTGGCCAACCGGCGGCGGTCCTGCTCTCGCAACATCCGCTTGCGCACTCGCAGGGCCTTGGGTGTCACTTCCACGAGCTCGTCCTCGGCGATGAACTCGATGGCCGTCTCGAGGGTGAGTAGGCGCGGTACGGCGAGCTTGATGGCCTCGTCGTGGCTGTGCGTGCGGATGTTGGACTTCTGCTTCTCGCGCACGACGTTGATGACCATGTCGTCGGGTCGGGCGTTCTCTCCCACCACCATCCCCTCGTACACGTCGACGCCCGGCTCGATGAAGAACTCGCCGCGCGCTTGCAAGTTGTCAAGTGCGTAGCCCGTGGCCACACCCGTCCGGTCGGAAATCATCGCACCACCGAGACGATGTGGAAGGTCACCCGCCCACGGCACCCATCCACCGTGATGCTGATGCATCAGCGCCGTACCTCGCGTGGCGGTCAGCAACAACGAGCGGAACCCGAGCAGCCCCCGCGCCGGAGCCTCGAACGTGAGGATCGTCCGGCCCGGATCTCCTTGCCGTACATCGAGCACTTGACCTTTGCGGGGCGCAATCGCTTGCGTGACCGTGCCGACGTGCTCGTCCGGCACGTCGACCACGACGCGCTCGAGGGGCTCGTGCCGCTTGCCATCGATCTCGCGCACGATGACCTCTGGCCGACTCACCTGCAGTTCGTAACCCTCGCGGCGCATCGACTCGATCAGCACGGCAAGCTGCAACTCGCCGCGACCCGCGACGGAGATGATGTCGGGCGAGTCCGTCTCCTCGATACGAATCGACACGTTGCCGAGGACCTCGCGGTCGAGTCGTTCACGCAGATGTCGCGAGGTGAGGTACCGGCCTTCCCGACCCGACAGCGGTGACGTGTTGACCCCAAATGTCATGCGGAGGACCGGCTCGTCGACGGCCAAGCGCGGCAACGGGATCGGGTTCAGCGGATCAGTGATCGTGTCGCCGATCTCGACTTCCGGGAAGCCGGCAATGACGAACAGGTCACCGGCGGCGCGCTCGTCGACGTCCACGCGCTGGATGCCTTCGAATCCGAGCAGGTGCGTGAGACGGCGCTTCAGCAACGGCGCCCCTTCGGCTGTCTCTTCGTCGCACAGCGCGACCATCTCGCCTCGACGCAGCGTCCCCTCGACCACGCGTCCGATTGCGAGGCGGCCGAGGTAATCCGATGCATCGAGATTGGTGACGAGCGCTTGCAACGGTGCGGCGGCGTCACCCCCTTGCGCCGGGATCCTTGCGAGGATCGTGTCGAGCAGCGCGCTGAGATCGTCGCTCTCGCTCGGCATACCTACACCGATCATCGTGCGACCCTCGCGGGCAACGGCAGAGATGATCGGGAAGTCGAGGAGCTCCACCGGCGGATGCAAGTCGAGGAACAGCTCTTCGACCTCGCCCAGCACCTCTTCGGTCCGGGCGTCGTGACGATCCACCTTGTTGAGCACGAGGACCGTCGGCAGATTTGCGGCGATGGCCTTGGACAGCACATAGCGGGTCTGGGGCAACGGGCCCTCCGCCGCGTCCACGAGGAGCACCACGCCGTCGACCATCGCCAAGGCCCGCTCGACCTCGCCGCCGAAATCGGCGTGCCCTGGAGTGTCCACCAGGTTGATGCGGGTGCCCTTCCATTCGATCGAGGCCGCCTTGGCCAGGATCGTGATGCCCCGCTCCCGCTCCTGGTCGCCCGAGTCCATGACGCGGTCGACGAGCTCCTGGTTGGCCCGAAAGACCCCGGTGGACCGAAGCATGGCGTCGACCAGGGTGGTCTTTCCGTGGTCCACGTGGGCGACGAGCGCGACGGTTCGGAGGGATTGGGTCACTGCAGGAGGCTCGAGTACTGGGTTTCGGGGGTTCTAGAACGCGCGACCGTCGTCGTCGCTGTCTTCTTGCCCGGCCAGGCACCACCCGGCATGGTCGGCGCCAGGGATGGCACCGCACTCGACGCAGGGCTCGGCGTCCTCCGGCCCGAAGAGCGCGTCGAGGTCGTCATTGGTTCGTTTGAGCGCTCGGGCCTCTTCGAAGCGCCGATGTCGACCCTTCTTCAAAGGTCAGCTCCCACGTCATGGCCGGTGTTCGGCTCGGAAGTGTAGCCCGCCCGATCCTGTTCCGGCCCAAGCGGGGGGTCGTCCCCCGCCCGGCCGTGGTGCCCCTCAGTCCGCCGAATTCACCTCGACAAGGATCTGGCGGCTCGGCGCGCCGCATGCAGGCTTCGAATCGCGGCAACCCGGGTCAGCCCCGCCGCTCAGCGTTGCGTGACCCGCCCCGGTGACCGTGTAGAGGGCGTCGACACTCCCGTTGCCGTCGGAGGAGGACGTCTCGGTGCGCAGCACACCGGTGTCGCCGCCGACGTCGCAGCACGCGTACTTGTAGAAGTCGCGCACCAAGTGGACTTGGATCCGGTCCCCCGGGCGAGCGCTCACCGTCGCCGGTTTCGACGAATCAGCGACGGCGGAGTTGTCGACGACAAATGTGCGCGGGCTCGACGCTGGTGGCAACTCGGTGGTTGTCGTCGAGATCGTTGTCGTGGTCGAGGTCTCGCCACCCGACGCTTCAGTGGTGACCGTGGTGGCCGTGGTGGAGCCGTCCGCTGATGCGGAGACGGAGGCGAGCGGCGGGCGCTCGCTGCTCGACCCCGACCCTATGGCCGTCCTCGTCGGGTTTCCGCTGTCGCCACCGCAACCGGCGACGGTGATCACCACCCCGAGCACCGCCACGGGCCAGCTCCTCACCACCCAAGGATGCCCGACCACTCACCGCGGCGCAGTGCTATGAACGTTCCCGGCCGAAGGGGGCGGGAACGTGGAGCGAGCCAACGTCAACGGGGTGGAGTTGGAGTACGAGGTGCGGGGATCGGGCGAGCCGGTCTTGCTCATCCATGGCGCCCTGATCGCGGCGGCCATGGCGCCGCTGCTGGCCGAGCAGGCGCTGCCGGATCGCGACCAGCTGATCCGGTACCACCGCCGCGGGGTGGGCGGCAGCACGCATACGCCGGCGCCCGTAAGGGTCGCGGACCAGGCCGCCGACGCGGCTGGGCTCCTGGCCGACCTCGGCATTGACCGCGCCCACGTCGCCGGCCATTCCTACGGAGGAGCGATCGCCCTCCAGTTGGCGGTCGACACGCCGGGAGCAGTCCAGTCGCTGGCCCTCATGGAACCCGGCCTCCTCACCGTGCCCAGCGGCGAGGCGTTCTTCGCCCGCCTCGGACCGTGCCTGGCGGCCTACGGCGCCGGCGACAGGGAGGAAGCGACGTTGGGCTTCTTGAGCATCGTCGCCGGCCTCGACCGGGAAGCTGTCCGCACCGTGGTCGAGGCCACCGTGCCCGGTGGGATCGAGCAGGCCATCAAGGACGCCGACATGTTCTTCTCGATCGAGCTGGGCGCGCTCGGCGAATGGGCCTTCGGGCCGGACCAGGCCGCGGCCATTTCGCAGCCGGTGTTGTCCGCGTTGGGCGCCGAGAGCGAGACCGTCTTCGTGGACGGGCGGCCCCTCCTTCACTCGTGGTTCGCCAAGACCGAGGACTTCACGCTCGACGGAGCGGGCCACCTGTTGCAGATGCAACGTCCGCAGGCGATGGCGAAAGGGCTGGCCGACTTCTTCGCACGCCATCCCCTCCCGGCCGACGCATAGCCGCTTCTGTTTCTTGTGATGGCTGAGCCGTGGTGGAAATCGGCCGTCATCTACCAGATCTATCCGCGGTCGTTCGCGGACTCGAACGGGGACGGCATCGGCGACCTGGAGGGCATCCGCCAACGGCTCGACCACCTGGCGTGGCTCGGGGTGGATGCGATCTGGATCTCGCCCTTCTACCGCTCACCGATGGCCGACTTCGGCTACGACGTATCGGACTTCTGCGACGTCGATCCGATCTTCGGGACCCTCGACGACTTCGATGCACTGGTCGCCGATGCGCACGCCCGCGGCATCAGGGTGGTGATCGACTGGGTACCGAATCACACCTCCGATCAGCACCCGTGGTTCGTCGAGTCGCGCTCCTCGTCGGACAACCCCAAACGGGACTGGTACATCTGGCACGACCCGGCACCCGACGGTGGTCCCCCGAACAACTGGATCGGTGCCTTCTTGGAAGGCGCGGCCTGGACGCTCGACGAACCCAGCGGGCAGTACTACCTCCACCTCTTCTTGCCGGAGCAGCCCGACCTCAACTGGCGCAATCCCGAGGTGATCGAAGCGATGCACGACACGCTGCGCTTCTGGCTGGACCGAGGGGTCGACGGCTTCCGTATGGATGTGATCCACGGAATCGTGAAGCGCGCCGACTTGGCCGACGTCGAGGGCGGGCTGATGCAGATGGCCGACGAGTCGCGCTTCGACCCACCCGCAGTGCACGAGCGACTGCGCGCGATCCGCAACGTGCTCGACAGCTATCTCGACGATCGCGTCTCGGTCGGCGAGGTGTTCATCTTGTCGACCGCCAAGGTGGCCACCTACTACGGCAACAACGACGAGTTGCACCTGGCCTTCAACTTCCCGCCGCTTTTCGCGCCGTGGGACGCCGCCAAATGGCGGCACCGGATCGAACGAACCGAACAGGAGCTCGGCCCGAAAGGCGCGTGGCCGACGTGGGTGTTGTCGAACCACGACAACCCGCGTCACCGGACTCGGTACCAGGGGTCAGAAGCACGGGCGCGCGCGGCGGCCGTGTTGCTGCTGACGTTGCGGGGCACACCGTTTCTGTACGAAGGGGAGGAGCTCGGTCTCGAGGATTGCGTCGTGGGCGTCGAGCAAGTGGTCGATCCTGGTGGCCGCGACGGTTGCCGCGCCCCGATCCCGTGGACGGCGGCCGCGCCTCATGGCTGGGACGGAGTGCAACCATGGCTGCCGTTTCCGCCGAACAGCGACGAGCACTCCGTGGAAGCGCTGGTGGCAGACGAGCGATCCATCATGCATCTGTACCGGCGATTGCTCTCAGCTCGGCGGGCGTCGCCGGCACTTCGGCTCGGCGACCTCACCCTCACCTTCGCCCCCGACGGTGTGTTGGCCTACGAAAGAGTGCTCCGCGACGACCACCGCACGGTGCTCATCAACTTCACGAACACGCGCCAAGATGTCGACGTCGACGGGACGATCGAGGTGTCGAGTACCGGTCTCGGCGAAGGCCAATCGTTCACGGGCACTCTCGCGCCAGACGAGGCCGTCATACTCACCTAACGGTCTTCGAGGACCAGGTTGCCCTTGCCATCGAAGGACAGCGCCGCGCGACCCTCGACGAGACGGCGGATGTCCTGCCCGAGTACGTCAGCGCGCCAACCGACCGTAAGGCGCGCGCTCTCGTCGCCGCGCAACAGCGCTTCCACATCGGCGCGGGTGGCCAACAGCGTCGTGTCGATCTGCAGCTGACGGCTGAGCTGGCTGATCCATGCGGACACCAAGGCGACTGCTGGTCGCAATTCGCGATCGACGTCGCCGGTCGCAGGAAGGCGCAACTGCTCCCTTGGGAGGGCTAATCCGCTGGCGATCACCTCCATGATCGAGTCCGCGGTAGCGCCACGCAGATGACGGTCGTCGAGCCCGCGCACGCGTCGAAGGTCGTCCACCGCCTTCGGCGGACGCTGCGCGATGCCGACAAGCGCGAGGTCGGGCAACACGAACCGCACCGGCTGGTCGATCTCGCTCGCCCGACGCTCACGCCACGCCGCCAGTGCTTGGGCGACGCCGACGGCTTTGCCCCGCAGCTGCCGAGCCTCCTTCACCTTCCACCAGGCTTCGTCCGGGTCGCGCGGGCATGCAGCCTTCGCCAGCAGTTGCGTGCACTCATCCTCAGCCCACGCCACCCGACCGTCGCACTCGAGTCGATCGAGCAACCAGCGGTACAGCGGCAACAGATGCTCGACGTCGGCGGCGGCATATGACCGTTGATCGTCGTTCAGGGGCCGGCGCAGCCAGTCGGCCAGACGGTCGCCCTTCGGGAGCCGGGTGCCGACCACACCCTGCACCAGCGTCGCGAGCGAGGGGCCGTTGTATCCCGCGAACCCCGCCGCGATCTGCGTGTCGAACAATCGAGTCGGCAGCGCCTCGCACGCCCTCAACAACACCTCGAGGTCTTGCACGCTGCTGTGCATCACGATGGTCGCGTTGCTTTCGAGAACGCGAGCAAAATCACGGATGTCGACGGTCGTGGTGTCGACCAGCGCGATCTCTTGATCGTCCGGCGAGCCCCACACCAGTTGCATGAGCGCGAGCTGCGGGTGATACGTCTTCTCGCGATGGAACTCGGTGTCGAGGCCGACGACGGGCTGATCCGACAGCACGTCGAGCAGCTCAGCAAACTCGCTTTGCCTGTCGACCCAGCGTGTCAAGCGGGACCATGCTCGACCGGGTGGCCGGCCTCCAGCCACGCTTTGGTGCCGCCCGCAACGTTGACAGTGTCGTAGCCCTGCTTGTTGAGGTACTCGACAGCCTTCGCGCTACGAACCCCGGTCGCACAGATCACGTAGACCCGCTCGTCGCTCGGAATCTCCTCGATCCGCTCGGGGACGTCGACGAGAGGGATGAGCTGCGCTCCTTCAACCCGCACGGTCTCGAACTCATCAGGACCTCGCACGTCGACCAGAACCATGCCGGCCTCGCGAAGGCGAGCGAGCTCGGCAATGTCGATCTCGGGGACAGTCGCCATCGCTCGACACCCTACTGAGGTGGCAGGTCCTCAGGAGAGTTGGCATCGGGCAACGGACCGACGTCGGCGGACACGAAGTCGAGCCGTTCGATAGCACGGTGAACGGCGCGCTCGCCCGCTTCGAAAGCCTCGAGAAGCCCACGGCGGCTTCCCGCGCGGAACGCGGCCGGCAGCGGGCGCCATACCCCGCCGACGATGGGCACCGCGACCAGTGCATCGCTCTGCAACAACACGGCCACCAGGGAACGGAACGCCGCCGGATCGGGTTCCGTGAGATCACAGGGCGTGATCAGCGTGACCTGTTCGTCGGCGTGGGAGAGGCCCGATATCACTCCGCCGAGCGGTCCGCCTTCCGGGTAGTCGTCGTCGATCGCGTCGAGGCCGAGCGCGGTCAGGGCGGGCGTGTCGCCGCCGACGCACACAACGTCGAGGGCGCCTGCCTCCTCGAGCGCTCGCACCACGCGGACCGCCATCGGCGCATTCGCGATCGGGAGGAGCGCTTTGTCGCGACCCATGCGTCGGCTCTTGCCCCCGGTGAGCACGACACCACTCCAGCCGTCACCCACTGTTGCGGATCGTCTGCAAGTCCGCCAGGTCGGCGCTGTCGAAATCCTTCGGCGGGCCACCTTGGAGGAGATCAGCAACCAGACTCGATTCGACGGCCCAGAACATGACCGACTTCGAGTTGGTCGAGTGCCCAGGATGATCGGGGTCTTGGCGCCCAGTGCTCAGGAACAGATCGACGAGGCCCAGAAGGTGACCGACTTCGTGCGTCACGACCGCGACCTCGATGCCGCCGGAACCAACCAACGGAGTGGACGCGGAATCCACCTGGTCCGGGAAGATCGCCGCGGTGTCGCCTCTGAGGGCGACTCCGAGCACGCTGTCGTCGCCACCAAACGAGCCGTGGACGAAGAGTAGGTGGATCACTGCCCGCCCCTCTCCTTGCGACGCGCCTTGGTCGGCAATGGTGCGCAGTTCGTCGGCGGACCAACTCTTTTCCGCGCCGGCGATGCCCGCGCCTTGCGCGACGTCCACGGGCTTGGCGGAAACGCTTCGCAGCACCGATGTCACGTGATCGATGGTCGACTGCCGCGGACTGGCGTTGGATTGCGTGCGTACCTCGAGGACGACCTGGCTCGAGTGCGACGGCGAAAGGATGCCGGGCGCGAACGACCCGGGCGGGGCCG
>JBEEGD010000481.1:0-8452 GCA_041166685.1 Acidimicrobiaceae bacterium
TCGACGGCAGGGCCGATGCCCTCCAATTGCGCGAGCTCATGAAGGACATCGATCACCGCGGCGCGAGCCCGACGATCGGCCTCACTCCACGTCGCGGCAACGGCTTCGTTGCCAAGATGGCGGACGAGCAGGCCTTCGGCCCACCGGCTGAGCGAGCGCCAGCCCTTGCGACCGCCTGGATCGGTGGCAGCCGCGAGTCGCTCGACGAACGAATCCAACGCGTCGAGCTCCACGATGCGACTGGTGGCGTCGTGCTGCTCACCGTCGAAAGGCAGTGTCGGCGCGCCCGCGGCGGCGATAGGCGCAGTCGCCCGCTCGAGACGCTCGCGCTTGGCTTCGTCGAGGCGCCGATGCCATTGGTCGAGCCCGGCCACCACCCCTGCCCGGCGCGCCAGGCGATCCCACCGATCAGGGTGCGTGCTCCCGCCCGCTGGATCACGAACCGGAGCACAACGCAACAGGCGCATCAACTCGTCGCGACGATGCCCGTTCGCCGGCCACGCGAGCAGACCGAGCAGCGTGCGGCCGGCGATGCTCTGCGCGAGCTGCAGCGGCGAGGGCGCGCTGTGCTCGATACCCACGGCCGCGAGCTCTTCGTGGATGAGCAGCGCATACGGGTCGGAGACGCGGGAGACGATCGCGATGCGATCGGCAGGCGCGCCCCCACGCAGGTGCTCGAGCGTGACCCGTACCGCGATGCGGGCTTCCTCGGCCGGGTCGGGAGCTCGAAGGATCCGGGCCTCGACGCTCGCGCGAGCCCCGGGCATCACGTCGCTTGGCGCGCCGAGGAACGGCGCCAACTCGGCGGCATTCTGCTCGTCGCCCACGATCGCCCAGAGGCGACCACGTGCCGCGAGCGCGCGCAGCAGCTCGACGTCGGCTCGACCGAGCCGTCTCGGCAAATGCACGATGACCTCGCCGATCTCCTCGAGCAACTTGTCGCCGGTACGAACGGCTTCGGCTGCGGCGGCGAGAACATCGTGGTCGTCGGCGCGGTCGGCGACCTCGCCGCGGAAGGCGCGATAGAGGTCGACGACCTCGAAGGCGCGCCGACTACCGGCGGCGAGCGCAGCCAACTCGCCTTCCGTGAGCGGCCGCAACTCTGAGAATGTGTCGACCAGCGCGGCGAGCGTCGCCGGATGATGACTGAGGTCGGACAGACGGCCCGAGCGGCCCGCGAGCGCGGCGCGCACTCGCAGTCGCGCCTCGAGCGAACCAATCGGTCGCTGTTCGTTCGCAGCCATTCGACGCGCGGCCAGCCGCGGCGCGAGCGCGGGCAGCGTGACGAGTTCGGTCGCGACGAGACCGTGCCGCGACAACGCGCGACGTACCGTGACCGCGGCCAACGCGGATGGCATCACCACAGTGACCGGCCGCAGCGGATCGCCTGCTTTCACCGCTCCGATGAGCTCGGAAAGGGCGTGCGTCGCGGGCGCGCCGAAGGGCGCAATCTGCAGCCGCGGCACCGTCTCCACCATCACAGCGACCCTACAGAGGAGCTGAGACACTGGCGCGGTGCCGCGCAACCGTGCCGTGATCGTGATCGCGGTCGGCGCCGTTGTGCTCCTCGTGGCGATCATGGCGGTGTTGTCCAGGGGTGAGAGCGGGAGTACGGCCTCCTTCTGCAACAGCCTGCGCTCGGGCGAGAACCCGCTCGATGTCTTCGATCGCTACGACCCGGCGGACGTCGCGGCCGCTCGGACGCAGCTGAAGCAGGGCGTCGATCGGCTCCGCCAACTCGAGCGAGCCGCGCCCGGCGAGATCCGCGGCGACATGAAGGTGCTGGTCGACGTCGCGCAGCAGTTGGTTCAAGCGCTCGATCCGTCCGCCAAGAACAACCCGGTGCCTGACTTCACGAGTCAGTTCGACCGGGTCCGGGTCGCCAGCGGCAACGTGACGCGCGTTGCCTTCGATCAGTGCGCGGTGACGCTCGATGCGAGCGCGTCGGCCGCGCCGACGACGACGGCCGGGTGAGGGGTGGGCGTTTTACCCCGAAAACGCCCAGGTCAGACCGCATGCTTGTAACGCGTTCGCAACGCTGGTAACAAGACCGCAACTCATCCGTCCCCCCTCTTTGGAGTAACCGTGACCCTCCACGCACCCTTGCTTCGACGCGCCCTGATCGTTGTTGCCGTGGCCACGATCGGCCTCGGAGCGGCCGCCTGCCAGCCCAAACGAGTCGCTTCCGCTCCCAAGCCCGCTCCGACGCCTGCGCCTGCGGCCGCACCGGCGGCCGCACCGGCTGCATCGCCGGCGGCCGCGCCCGCGGGGTCGGAGTCTGCGCAGCTGCTCTCGCTCGTCAACAGCTTCCGGGCAGCCAACGGACTCCCCGCGTTGGCGCAAGCCGGCGATGCCACCGCGAAGGCGCAGCAGCACGCCACCGAGATGGCCGCGAATCGTTCGCTGGTTCACTCGAGCAGTCTCGAGAGCGGCATCCAGCCCGGCTGGCTCGCGCTCGGAGAAAACGTCGGAGTGGGCGGGTCGGTCGCGCAACTCGAGTCAATGTTCGAAGCTTCGGGACCGCACCGTAAGAACCTCCTGAGCGGCGCGTACAACCAGATCGGTATCGGCACCGCGCGCGGCGGTGACGGCCAGCTCTATGTCACCCAGTTCTTCGTGGGGCGGTAGCTCTCAGACGGCTTCCGGCATCTCGACCCGGTTCGCAAGGACACGGTCGATGATGCCGTATTCCTTGGCGTCCTCCGGCTTGAACCAACGGTCGCGGTCAGAGTCGGCCTCGACCTGCTCGACGGTCTGACCAGTGTGGAACGCGATGCGCTCGGCCATAAGGCGTTTGATGTAGATCATCTGCTCGGCCTGAATGGCGATGTCGCTCGCCTGCCCGCGGATGCCGCCCGAGGGCTGGTGCATCATGATTCGTGCGTGCGGCAACGCGTACCGCTTGCCCGGCGCGCCGGCGCACAACAGGAACTGTCCCATGGATGCCGCGAGACCCATGCAGATGGTGCCGACATCGGGCTTGACGAACTGCATGGTGTCGTAGATCGCCATCCCTGCAGTCACCGAACCGCCGGGCGAGTTGACGTACAGCCAGATGTCCTTGTCAGGGTCGTCGCCCTCGAGGTACAGCAGCTGCGCCGTGATGAGGTTGGCGATGGCGTCGTCGACTTCCGTGCCGAGGAAGACGATGCGGTTCTTGAGCAGGCGGTTGAAGACGTCGTTCTGGGGGTCACCAAACCCTCCGGCTTGAGACAGCTCGCGGAGGTCGGACGGATCGGAGGTCATGGCCCGAGAGGGTAGCGGCGCTACCTTCGAGTGCAGACCAGGCCGGCGTAGCCCAACGCAGAGGCACCGCTTTTAGGTGGCGGACAGTGCGGGTTCGAGTCCCGCCGCCGGCACCGCTCGCCTCAGCGCAGCAGGCGCGCCCGGCGCGCCAGTCGTCTGACCAGGGGCCGCCGCCGGGTGTCGTGCTTCGCGGTCCGCTGCAACAGTGACTGGATGGCGTTGGCCAGCGGGAGATCGATGTCCGTTGCCAGCACTTCGCCGTAGGTGCGCACAAACCTCGTCCACGGAACATCGTCGATGCGGTCAGAGAGCGACCCGCTCCAGTCGAACACCTCAAACCGATCGGATGGTCCACACAGGGCGGCCAGCACCATTGTCGACACGCACTTGTCGCAACGGGAGCAGTTCCCGGCCGCGGTCCGGTTCTCCCAGCAGACTCGCAGATGACGTTGCACGAGCTCGTCGTCCGCGATCTCTTGCATCTTTGTCACCCGTGAGTGCGTCACGCCGTAGTGCACGACGGTGAGACGGTCTGATGACCAGAGGGGATCGAGCTGCCAATGGCTACCCCACGTGACCTCGTAGCTCGGCGGCGCACCAGATGAGATCAGGAGCGTGTCGATCTCCGAGGCGAGCAGGTGCCCCACCGCGGCGACCGCGCCGCCATGCGTCCGTTCCCAGTTGCGGCGGACGAGCAGCCGATGTGTGGGCAGGTTCGATCGGATCACGACAGCCCGCGCATCGCGCGCCGCGGCGATCTCGCGTAGAGACACCTCCCATACGTCCATGCGGTCACGATCTTTCAGAGCGATGTCGTAGCCGTGGACGAACGCGAGGAGATCCGGCTTCGGCGCGCCGCGCAGGAGCGTGTGGAACGAGTCGACGCCTCCGGTGAAGCACAGCGCGACGCCGGCCGCTCGGGGCCGTTCAGCGCCGACGACTGGTGCCTCTGGGAGTACGACGGGGAAGTCCCACCACTGGCTCGCGATGTCGAGCAACTTGCCAGCGTTGTCGAGCCAGGTCCGGCTCACCTCGCCGGAGCTGATCAAACCTTTGCCAGCCAGCGCCGCCGCGATGAGCGTGGCCGAGGCCAGCGCCTCGGGGCTTTCATCGAGATCAACGTCAGCCGACTCGTACCAGAGCGGTTTCCCGGCGACGTCGGCGATGACTCGTTGCGGGCGATGGCGGTCGCGCCTGATCGGCTCCAGCTGCACACGTTTCACCAGCGGATCGATCTCAGCCCGCGAGCACGAACGTCAGACAGCGCTCGCCCAGCTCATAGGTCGGCGACCTGCACGCACGCTCGCGGAACAGGTTCGCGAGGACTGCACGGAACTCGGAGACGGTCGGGAACCAGTAGATCGCCGACTGGTCCCGGTATGCCTCAATCGTCTTCACCGTCTCGACCGGCCAGCCGAGATGCTCCGCGAGACGCGGCAACTCCGGACAGCGCGATCGAAAGTAGATCCACGCCTCCGCCACTCCTACCTCGCCAGCGTCGCTGCACAAGGCCATGAGGAGCCGCAACTTGAAGATGGCGAAGTTCCCGATGCGCCCTTCGACGAGCTGCTCCCACACGTCGTCGGGCTGCTCGGCGATGTCCGGCCGCACGAACATGCGCGTCGTGAACGCACCGCCGCTCCGCAGTACTCGACGGATCGACTCCGCGACCTCCCGCGCCTGGGCACGGTGCACAGTGGCGAAGCAGGCGTCGCCGAACACAAGGTCACACGATCCGCCAGCCAGCGGCAGCGTCAACCAATTGGCCTGCACGACCAACTGCCGTACTGCCGTGCTCTTCCCGCCCGGCCACACCCCCTTGATCATCGACATCGAAAGATCCGTGGCCAGAACCGTCGCCTGGGCCGGCCAGCGGCGAGCCACGAGTTCCGGAGTCACTCCCAGGATCAGCGCGGCCGGCGGACGCGCGTGCTCGGCCGCCCACCGGTCGATGCTCTCTTGAACCCAGACGAGATCATCCTCGCTCGGCCGAAGGGGACGCTCGATCCGCGCGAACTGCTGTGCTTGTCGCTCCCACAGCTGTGCCGCTGAGTCGACATGGCGCGGACTGCTTCGGTTCACCGCTTGGTCACGCTAGGACAACTGGCCCGCCTTACTCGCCGCGCCAGTTGGCCGCCTCCATGCGCCAGCCGCAGTCGATGCCGACTTCGCCCGGCGACGTGACCTCGTCGGGAGTCTCGCCGACGAACGTGTAGCCGAGGTGCGCAGGGACGCGACCCGACGCGACGTTGGCCTTGTCGTGGTGGATCTCGACGAACGCGATGCCCGGAACGGATAGCGCCGCCGTCGTCAACACCCGCGCGACCTCCGTGGCGATCCCCTGGTTCGTGTGGTCCTTGTCGATCCAGTAGCCGATCTCCAGACCATGAGGCCCGCGGCGTCGATGCAATCCGCACCCGCCGATCGCCCGTCCGTCGAGAAACACGCCGAACACGACCTCACCACCGTCGAGCCACGAACGCTCCCACGTCTCGATGAGCGCAGCACGATGTTCCTCGTCGAGGGTCTCGCTCGCCCACGGCATCCATGGCTGCAAGTGCGCAGTGTTGCGCTCGATCACGGCCGCCATCTCCGGCACGTCCGCGACCTCCCACCGCCGCAGAACCACACGGGCGCCAACAACTTCCCCGGGCAATCGCGTGGGACTGTCGATCATCTGCCGAGTTTCGTCAACCCTTGCGGCGTCGGACCAACCATTTGTACTTCTGGGCACCTTCGAACGCGGCCTCGCCCGCGAGCTGACCGATTCCGGTGGACACCGTCGGGTAGACGTGGATGAGTCCCGCGATCTGGGACAGCTTGAGCTCTTCGCGGATCGCGAGCGAAAGCTCTTGGAGCATCTCACCGGCTGCCGGAGCGAGAATGTGGGCGCCGACGATCTTGCGCTTCGGTCCGGTCACGATCACGATCGCACCCTCCGCGGCACCGTCAGCCCGCGCCCGGTCGTTGTGCACGAGGTCCTGGCGCCACACCATCGCGTCGTCGCCGTACCTGTCGACGGCCTCCTCTGACGTCATCCCCGCGTGCGCAAGCTCGGGGTCGGTGAAGGTGCACCACGGCACGAGCTCGTCGGCCTTACCTTTTCCTGGAAAGAAGGCATCACGAATCGCGCGCACGGCTTCGTAGCCCGCCGAATGAGTGAAGAGGTGACGCCCGGCCACATCACCGGCGGCGTAGATCGACTTCACGTTGGTGCGCAATCGTCCGTCGACGACGACCCCTTTCGGACCGACTTCCACTCCGAGTTCTTCGAGGCCCAGACCGTCGACATTCGGGCGACGACCGACAGCGACGAGCAACTCGTGCGCGGTCCAACTCATCGCCGCGCCGGACTGCGTGCCGTACACGGTCTTGCGGCGGTCGGGTTCGACCGTCACCCGTTGGGTGATCACATCGAGGCACAGGTCGACGCCCTCTTCGACGAGTCGGTGCTGCAAGATGCCAACGAGATCGTGCTCGTCCTTGGGAAGGATGCCCGGACCCTTCTGCAGCACGGTCGTGCCGACGCCGAGTCGATTCAGACCTTGGGCCATCTCGATGGCGATCGGTCCACCTCCAACGATCACGATCGAGTCGGGCGGGCGATCGAGCTCGAACATCGTCTCGCTGGTGATGTACCCCGCCTCGGCGATTCCGTCGACGTCCGGTTCGATCGGACGACTGCCGGTGCACAACAGGATGAACCGCGTCGTCAGCTTGCGCTCTCCGCCATCGTTCAACGCAACGGTGACGTCGTGCGGGCCGATGACACGGGCATTGCCGAGGATGACGTCGACCCCCATCGCCTCGTAGCGCGGAGCGTTGTCGTCAGCGTCGGCGATCTGCTGCTGAATCGTGCGGATCCGTCTCCACACCTTGGCGGTGTCTACGTTGGGCTCCACCGGCTCCACACCCCAGCGATCCGCGTGGCGCATGTGATGCGCAACTTTCGCTGACGACAGCAAGGCCTTCGACGGCACGCACCCCGTCCAAAGGCAATCCCCGCCGACCCGACTTCGCTCGACCACCGCGACCTTCAAGTCGATCGACGTCGCGAACTCGCTCGCCGTCATGCCGGCCGAACCGAACCCGATGATCACCAGGTCGTAGTCGTCTGCCATTGACGGATGATGGCACCGGCAATCGGCCCGCGCGGGGTGGCGACCTAACGTCGAGGCGTGATCATCCTGTTCTTTCTCGGACTCTGGCTGCTCGGGTTCGTCTTCTGGATCGTGAGCCTCATCGAGGTCTGCCGCATTCCTGACCAGCAGTATCGAATGGCGGGCGCCGAGAAGGTCGCGTGGATCCTCGTGGTCGTACTCGCGGGCTGGATCGGCGCGCTCATCTGGCGACTCGGACCTCGCCGACGTGTCGTCGCCGGACCACCAGACCTCGGGTATGGCGTCGCCGCGCCGACGACGGCCGCGGGTTGGTATCCCGACCCGTCCGGCGGGGGTCAGATGCGGTGGTGGGACGGCTATCGCTGGACCGACGCCAGCCGATGAAAACCTCCGATCTCACGACGCCGACGCTGCTCGTTGATGCGGATGCCTTCGAGCACAACATCGCCACGATGGGAGCGGTATGGCCGGGCACGCGCCTGCGCCCCCACGTGAAGGCGTGGAAGTGCACCTCGCTTGCCCGGCGCTTGCACGCGAATGGACATGTCGGCTTCTGCTGCGCGACGGCGCGCGAGATGGAAGGCATGGCGGCTGCTGGTCTCGGCGACGACCTGTTGCTCGCCAACCAAGTGGTCGGCGACAGCGCAGCGCGTCTCGGCACCCTGGCCAAGAGTGGCACGGCGCGCGTCACGGTGGCGGTCGACTCGGACGAGACCGTCGATGCGGCCGCGCGCGCTGGTGTCCGAGAGGTGCTCATCGACGTGAACGTCGGAATGCCACGGTGCGGTTGCGATCCCGACGACGCCAGCCGCCTCGCCGAACTCGCCCGCAGCAAGGGCGTCGACGTGCGGGGCGTGATGGGCTACGAGGGCCACCTCATGATGGAACCCCACGAGACCAAGGGTTCGAAGGTGGATACGGCAATGCAGCTGCTGCTCACCGCCCACAACGAAGTTGGCGGCGACATCGTCTCCGGTGGTGGGACCGGCACCTACGACACGAACAGGTGGGTGACCGAGTTGCAGGCCGGCTCATTCGCCTTGATGGACACCGACTACGGCCGACTCGACACCCCCTTTCGCCAG
>JBEEGD010000482.1:0-2513 GCA_041166685.1 Acidimicrobiaceae bacterium
ACCTCGGGGTGGAACGGGTTTCCGTCGGGCCGTGGGAAGACGAGACCGTGGTCCTCGTAGTCGGCGCCAAAGAGCAGACGCTCCTCGGCCTGGACCTTCCGCCACGACCGCAGCATCGCAATGGTCCGCGCGTCGAGCTCGATGACACGGGCGTCGCCACCCTTCGTGCGATCCACGATGCGGCCTTCACGGCCGCGACCGCTTGCTTTGGTGAGCGGCACAACCTGCTGTCGGATCGACGCACTCGCCGCGTTGAGGTCGAGATCCCGCCAGCGGAGCCCGAGTGCCTCACCTCGCCGGCAACCGGTCGTGGCGAGGAACATCCATGGGTAGTAGAAGCGGCCGCCCTCGCACCGGGACAGGAACGACGCGAGTTCGGGCCCGGACCACACCTTCATCTCGGGCGACTTCGCGCTCTTCGCCGATGGTGGCGTCGCTTGGTCAGCCGCGTTCACCGTGACCCGCCGCCACCGGACCGCGTCGTCGAGCGCGGCGTGGATGATCGTGTGTACGTAGCGGACCGTGCGCGGCTTCAGACCCTTGGACTGCTGGCCTCGGACTCGACCGCTGACGAGGCGCTCCGAGTACAGCGTGTTGAGCATTCCGCCGTCGAGCGCCTGCAGCTGCACGCTGCCGATGTGCGGCACGACGTGGTGGCGGATGTTGCGCTCGTACGACTCCCATGTGCTCTCGGCCAGCTCACGCTTGGCGATCGGGAGCCAGTCGTTGACGAAGAAGTCCTTCACCGTCTGACGGGCGGGGGCGACGTAGGCACCCTTTCGAGACTTGACCCGTAGCTCGTCGAGCGCGGCTTGGGCGGCTGCCTTGGTGCGGAACCCTCGCCGCCTCACCTGTCGTCGTCGGCCGTCTCCCTTCGGGGCGAGTTCGACCACGAACCACCACGTGCCGGTCTTGGGATCCTTGCGGGGGACCGCGCTGCTCATTGCTCACGTCTCTTCGCGATGCGATGTCGTTGAGGTCGCTTCGCGACGAGCTCGTGGCCGAGTGGCTTCTCGGGTTTCCGAGGTTCGAGTGCGCACATCCTGCCACGACCGACTCCCGTGGGGACTCACGTTTCGACTCACGTTTGCGTTCTCGGCTCGGGTTTTTCTTTGTCGGTCCTCGGACGTGAAAGCGCAGGTCAGCCGCCGAAACGTGAGTGCTCTGAGCATGTCGGCCCGGAAACGTCAGTGCCGCCGAGTCGTCCTCGAGGTTGGTCGCGGCTGCGCCTCGGTGGGCTCGAGAATTTCCCGGACTTTTTCTGAAACGGGAGCGCGAACGTGAGCGCGCGCGTGAGTGCAGTGCCTCATGGTGGCGGTCCGGAACCGAACCGTGAGGAGAGCAATGCCTGAGATTCCCGATGTGCTGACGGTCGCCGAGGCCGCCACCGTGCTGCGGATCGGCCGTACGGCCGCCTACCAACTCGCTCGGCAGTACCTCGCAACCAACGGGGTCCAGGGTTTGCCAGTGAGACGCGTCGGCCGGCAGCTACGGGTTCCCAAGGACTTATTGGAAGCGTGGCTGGGGACCGCGCTACACGCCCCAGCGCCGTCTGAGCCAGATCCAGCATCGGGCCCTCGCACTCGATCGACACGTCAACGAAGCCAGACCGACGCGCAGCTCAAGCTCATCGCCAACGACTGAACCGAGCAGACCGATGCGAAGCCTTCACCTCATCCCGACATCGACCACCAAAGTGCCAGACACACTTGCATCATGGATGCGCCTCGTCGGGCGTGACCCACGTTTCGCGATGGGCCGGCCGTGTTGAGCCTCGCCAAGCTCGGCGCCGGCGTCGCCGATTACTACGAGCGGATGGTCGCGCGGGGCGTGGAGGAGTACTACGCCAGCGCACGGGAGGCGCCGGGCGAGTGGCTCGGAACAAGCAGCTCCTATCTCAGGCTGGAGGGGACCGTCGATGGTGACGAGTTCCGTCGTGTGCTGTCCCATACGGATCCCCGATCCGGTGTCCGGTTGACGGATGCGAGGTCGGTACCGAAGGTGGTCGGGTTCGACGCGACGTTCTGCGCGCCGAAGTCGGCTTCGCTGTTGTTCGCGCTCGGGTCGTCGGACGTGTCGAACGAGGTCCGCAACGCGCAGGACGCCGCGGTGCGAGAGGCGTTCGATGTGCTGCAGTCCCTGGCTCGCGGCCGGCGGGGTCGCAACGGCGTTCGGCTCGTGACCGGCGATGGACTTGTCGGTGCGGCGTACCGGCATCGCACATCTCGCGCGGCTGAGCCGCATCTTCACACCCATGTGGTGATCCCGAACCTGGTCTACGCCCTCGAGGATCAGCGGTGGTCGGCGCTGGACGCGCGGCCGTTGTATGCGTGGTGCAAACCGATCGGATATCTGTACGCCGCGCAGCTCCGCTTCGAGCTCACGACTCGGCTCGGCGTGCAGTGGCAGCCGGCCGTCAAGGGCATGGCGGAGATGTCGGGCTTCCCGAAAGCCGTCCTGCGGGCGTTCTCGACTCGTCGCCGCGAGATCGAAGAAGAGCTCAAAGGGGCCGG
>JBEEGD010000483.1:0-8935 GCA_041166685.1 Acidimicrobiaceae bacterium
ACCTTCCTCCTGTCGGCGTTCCTCATCTCCAGGCTGGCATTGCCAGACGCCGCCCGCCGCGCCAAGAAGAAGGAGAACGGCGACAACGGCAAGCGCATCGACTTTGCCCAGACCTTCCGCGAGCTCAAGGAGGGCTGGCAATTCATCTTCGTGAACCCCGTCGTGCGGTCGGTCAACCTCGGCCTGGCCACCGGGCTCATCGGCGGCGGCATGGTCGTGCCGCTCGGTTCGATCTTCGCCAGGGACATCCTCGGCGCCGGCGCCGCGGGCTACGGCGTGTTCATCACCTCGCTCGGATTCGGCGTCGCGACTGGTGTGGTGCTGTTGTCGGTGACGCAGAAGAAGCTGCCGCTCGTGAGGATGTTCGAGCTCTCGATCTTCGGCGCGGGCGGCACGCTGATCTTCTCGGCCTCGATGTCGACGCTCTCCTTGACCATCATCGGGGTCTTCCTGCTGGGCATTTGCGGGGGCGCGGTCTACGTCGTCGGGTTCACTCTCCTGCACGAGAACGTGGACGACGAGCTGCGGGGCCGCATCTTCAGCGCGCTCTACACGATCGTGCGGCTGTGCCTGCTGATCGCGTTCGCGCTCGGACCGTTCCTGTCCGAACTGCTCGACCGGCTCTCCAACCGGCTCTTCACCGACCGCACCGTCTCCCTCCTCGGGCGCGACCTGTTCGTACCGGGTGAACGCATCACGTTGTGGCTCGCGGGCGGCATCATCCTCATCGCCGGCATGGTCGTGTACTGGTCGCTCCGCGCCGGCACGCGTGAGGATCAGAAGATCTGATGCTCATCGCCTTCGAAGGGGGCGAAGGGTCAGGCAAGTCGACCCAGGCCCGGCTTCTTGCCGAGCGACTCGGCGCGGTGCTCACGCACGAACCGGGCGCCACGGCCATCGGTGCTCGTACTCGCGAGATCGTGCTCGACCCCGCCGCCGACATCGACCCGCGAGCCGAGGCCCTGCTGCTGGCCGCGGATCGGGCGCAACACGTCGCCGAGGTCATCGGTCCGGCGCTGGCCAAGGGGGACGACGTCGTCACCGACCGCTACCTCTATTCCTCGATCGCGTACCAGTCGTTCGGGCGAGGACTCGATCGTCAAGCGGTGCGTGCGCTGTCGGCGTTTGCCGGGGCGCCGGAGGCTGACCTCGTCTTGCTCATCACGGTGTCGCCCGAGACGAGAGCAACCCGGCTCAAGGCCACACCCGACCGGATCGAGTCAGCCGACGGAGGCTTTCACGACCGCGTCGAACAGGGCTTCCGCGCGCTGGCCGAGGCGGACCCGCACCGATGGGTCGTCATCGACGGCAACGGCACTGTCGACGAGGTCGCGGCGCGCGTGTGGGAGGCCGTCAGTGGTCAGTGGGGCCACAACGCCGTGCCGTCGTGAGGCAGCATCAGGTCCGTGTAGTTGGAGACGTCGGTGAAACCCTGCTCGAGCGGGGTGTTCCCTGACCACTCCTGGAGCTGACGAGGCTTGACGTCGACGGGAGCGGCCGGCTTTTCGTTGGCGGCGTCACGCAGCGCGTCGACGTAGGGCGTGCCCAGCATCTCTTCGGCGTGACTGATGTAGCTGAGCTGGTCGGCGGTCAGCTTCGGCCCTGATGCCTTCGCCTCCTGCTCCGCCCGTATGTCGACGATCAACTGGGCTTCGGCGACGACCAGCCGTTCGTGATCGAAGGCCGAGAACGTTGCGACGTTCGTCGTGTAACCGGCGTGCTCGGCGTGGTTCGTGTCCTCGTAGAGGTAGTCCGTCTTGAGCTTTTCGAAGCCCTTGTCGATGACCTTGTCGACCACGCCGCTTCCGGGGAACTTGGCCAGACCGATCACGCCCATACCGATTCCTTGGAACAGGTCGAGGTTCTCGTTGTAGCGCTTGGCGTTCGCGTCCTGCTCCCGAGCGTTGACGAACACCTCACCGTTCTCGCCGGACAAGAGGATGCCGTCGATGTTGGCCAGCCGTTGCGCCCATGGCGGGTACATCTGCCGGCCGCTTTCGATCCCCACCACGACCGTCTGCAGGTCGAGCGCGTCCCGGAACCGGAAGATGGCCGCCTTCGAGGCGTCGTCGTGCATGGCCAGCGAGGTGAACTGCGCCGCTTGCAACGCACCCAACGAGATGTAGTCGCCTCGGCTCTCCGCGGTCAGGTCCATCGCCGGCGAGCGCGCGAAGTCGGGGAGGTACGTGAGGACCATCTCGCCGTAGGCGGGCGACAGCGCCTTCGAAGCATCGCCCGGCTTCGCGGCGATGGCGGCGTTGATCACGTTCGCCGCCGCCGCCCGCGCCTCCGCGGGGTGCGTCCGGCCTTCCCAGACGGTGCCGGCCACGATCAGCTCGCGCACCGATGGGGCGACCACGTCCCAGTCCGGCGGGTGACGGCCGGTGCGGCCGAACTTGTTGCTCGTGAGCCAGTTGACGTTGTCCGGGACGAGCAGCAGGGCGTTCGCCGCGTCCGGGTTGGTCGCCGCGGCCTCGATGAGGATCGATCCCCGGGCTTCCCAGTCGGTCTCCAGAACATCGAAGTGCGGATAGCCGGGGCTGCCCACACCTCGATCCACCGTGACCGTGCCGTGCAGCACATCGAGGCCGAGCTGTCCGGCCGGCTGGGCAAACGCGGTCGAGTAGCTGCCGTACTTGAACAACAGCGGAAACGCGTCGTTGAGCTCGCCGTCGTGGAGCGCGCCTTTGAACAGCTCGTCGCGCCACGCCGAGTCGAGGTTCGGGGACGCCACGGCCAAGGAGGTGTCGACGTTCATCAGGGCTCCATCGATGCTGAACGCCGGATGGCCGGACGTGCGCTGGTAGTCGCTCCATGACGCCAGCGTGATCGCTTGCGGCAGCAGGGCCGTGGACTGCGGCCCGAGGGTTTTGTAGAAGTCGGAGGTGAAGACGGGGTCGAACTGACGGCGGCCGAGCAGATCGGTCAGCGTCTCGAGTCGTTCCACCATCGCCGCCGGGACGATGTTGTCGTCGCCATTCGCCCAGCCGAGCTCGACCCAGGCCTGCTGAATGATCCCTTCCTCGGTGAGCGGGGGGTCCCGGTACATGTTGTTCGACCGCAGTCGCGACAATGACTCGCGGAGCCGATCCTGCATCGCCGCGACGTCTTCCGCATTCATGGACTTCGTGATGTCGGCGATGACCGAGTCGAACTGTGCCGCCAGCTCAGCCGGCGTGCCCGTCAACGAATTGAGTGCAGACTTGTACACGTCGGCGTCGGTTTCACCCGGATGAGCGAGCCGCGCCGCGACCAACGCGTTGAACAACTCGAGGTCGCCGGTCGTGAGGTACGTCCGATCTTTCGGCGTGTCGACGACGAAATGATCGAGTTGCCGCAAGGCGAACCCGAAGGCCGCCGGGCGCAAGTCGACATGCCTGACGCTTGCGAGTTCGGTGTCGATCGAACCACTGTGATTCATCACCGCGATGGCGATACTGCTCGGCGCGGAGTCCAGTTCTCGGATGATCCTGCCGTATGCCGCGTTCTCTGCGACCGCGGGGGTCAGCGCCACCATCGTCAGCGCGGTGTACTCCTCGAGCCGATCGGGGTTTCCTCGGATCGTCATGGCGTGCTCGCCTGCCTCACTTCGACGACGTGCGCGTACACGATGGTGGCGCGCAGGGCGTCGGCTTCGCCGTCGAGAAAGCGCGCGAACATCGAGAGCATGTCCAAGCCTGTGGCGACGTCGCGGTCGAACTGGTCCCGTGTCTCGCCCTCGAAGTCCTCATGGGCGATCGTCAGGGCGTCGCTGTGTTTGTCCACCGCCGCTCGCAGCTGCGCCGCGAGATCTTCCATGGCGGTCACCGCCTGGTTGGCGATGGCGTAGGGAAAGACGAACGACCCCACGGTCGACCTCAGAAGCGCTGCGGCTCGTCAAACGCTCGAACGGTTACGAGTACTTGATCGTCTGATCGGTCTGCTCGAGCGCCGACGCGAACGTCGTGGCCCCGGTGGAGAGCGTGCTGTAGCGATCGTTGATGTCGCTCATCACCTTGTTGAACTGACCGCGGATGGCGTCGTCGAACGCCGTCACTTGCTTGGTCACGTCGGCCTTCATGGCGTCGGCCGCACTGGTTGCCTCATCCAGCACCTGACCGACGGCGGCACTGAGATCCGCCTCCGCCTGATCGGCCGAGATCCGGCTCGCACCATCCCAGTCGGCGGTGTGCAACTGGTTCTTGGCCGCCGAGATCTGGTCTCGCAGGGTTGCGGCCATCGTTTCGAAGTGGGTCTTGAGCGTCGTCGTGACCCCGTCGACCTGAACGTTCAGATCGGCTGACACCTTGGCGGCGTCGCTGCCAGCCGTCGTGGCTGCCCCACCCGCATCGCCGAGCCGCTGGCTCGCCGCTTGGATCTCGGCCACGTTTCCACCGATGCGTCCCATCACTGCCTCGTTTCGTCGGGAGAAGTCTTCGACATAGGACAATGAATGAAACTGATTGTCAAGTCATGTTATATCGGTTCAGATACTGAAACAATCAGTAACGCCCACGCAATTCGCGTGGAGCACGCAGTTCGGGTGGTACGATCGGCGGATGAAGCGGAATCTCACGGTGCAACTCGACGAGGAGACCGTGCGACGAGCCAAGGTCCTGGCCGCTCGCAGATCTACGTCCGTGAGCCGCCTCATTGCTCACGAGCTGGAACGTCTTGTGGATGAGGACGAGGACTACCGGCGTGCACGAGACGCGGCGCTCGAACAACTGGCGCAGCCCTTCCATCTCGGCGGCGGGCGATTGCCCGACAGGGAGTCGCTTCACGACCGACCGCGGCGCGCGAAGGAATCATGAGCACTGAGGATGTGACGTTCGTGGACTCGAATGTGCTCGTCTACGCCTACGACGCCGACGCAGGCGCGAAGCATCAGGCAGCTCGTACTGCGCTCATTGACCTCTGGAACCAGGAGTCGGGCGTGCTGAGCACGCAGGTGCTCCAAGAGTTCTATGTCACCGTCACTCGAAAGCTGTCGACACCGCTCGCACGCAACACCGCGCGCGACGTCGTCGCGACGTACTCGACGTGGCGGGTGCATTCTCTTGACGTCGGTGACGTCATCGCTGCCTCCGAACTCGAGGAACGCCACACGCTCGCGTTCTGGGACGCCTTGATCCTCGTCGCAGCACAGCGGCTGGGGGCGAGCCGTCTGCTCTCGGAAGATCTTCAGCACGGCCGTCAGATTGCGGAGATGACAATCGTCAATCCGTTTCTTGACGGGCGAGGTGGATGAGTGTTGCTTGACCTCCTTCGACCGCGAAGCCGCGGCCGGGGACCAGGGGGACGGCCAGCCGCCGCGGAAGCCGGACGCCCAACAGGTCGCCGTCTGATGCGAGGTCGGGCTGGAGCAACACGCCGGTGCGCGACTGGCGCACGATGCGCAGCCAATGCCCGTACGCGGCGCGCACGTCGTCGGCGCGGCCGGCGGCGATCACATGCAGGTCGGTTCGGCCCGAGTGCAGCGCGGCGGTGAGGGCACCGTCGAAATCATCCACGGAGGGCGCGTCGTCGACGAACACGAACCACGGTCGGCTGTCGCTTGGCGCCGCCCGCAGGATGTGCTCGAGCTCTCGCATCGAGCCCACCGCGTCGAACGCGTCCACGTCGAGCAGCGATGAACGCGCCTCGCACGCGCCCACGAGAACGATGTCGGGATCGGCGGCGCGCAGCGCTCGGGCCATCAACGCCAGCGCGTTCGTCTTGCCGCTGCGCGGCGGGCCGGTGACGAGCACATGCTCGCCGTCGTGCACGCGCAACCACGCCACCTCGAGGTCGTCGTCGCCGATACCGAGCGGGATGCGACACGGTGGGTCGAGCTGGGCGAGCGGCAACGTGTCGAACGCGATGTCGGTCGGCAGCGTTCCGATGCCCGTCGCGTCCCGGACGCCCGTCAGCGCGCGGAGGTCGCCGGGAACGCCGACCTGCACCACTCGGTTGCCGTCGCTGTGAATGGCCCGGCCAGGAACGAACCGCGGGAGCTGGACGGTCCGCAGTCCGAGCATCGAGTAGTCCGACACATCGGCCAAGCGGAACAGCAGCTTCTGACTGATGAGCGACGCGAGGCGCAGCGGCAGCGCCCCGATCCGATCCGCGGTGACGATGAAGGTGATGCCGACGGCCGGGCCTTCAGAGAACACTCGCCGGAACGCGTCGGCCACTTCGGTGCCGTCTAGGCCCTCGTGCTCGGCGATGAATGCGCCGACGCCATCGATGCACGTGACGATCCGCGGTGCGACCTCGCCCGTCGTGCGGCGGCGGTCGACCTCGGCCCGCAAGAACCGGATCAGCCGGGCCTGCGCCTCGCGCTCGTTGGCGCTGATCACCGCGCCCACGTGGGGCAGCGTGTGGAGTGGAGCCAGGCCGTTGGAGCCGTAGTCGACGGCGTACACGTGACACTCGTCAGGGGCACAGGACCGGGCGAGCGCTTCGACCACCGAGACCATCGCCGTCGTCGTGCCGCTGCCGACCGTGCCGAAGAGCGCAAGATGACCGTCGGCCGGCATCCAACCCGTCGCGACCTGGCGCTGGTGGTCTGGCTCGTCGGCCACGGCAAACGCGACGACGCCCGGGGGAGCGTCGCCGACGTTCGACAACTCGACGCGCTCGGGCAACATCGGCAGCCAGGGCCGCCGCGGTACGGCCCGTCCTTCGAACGCGGTTCGAATGGCGTCGACGAGGGCGGTGAGCTCACTGTCCCCTTCGCCCTCGACTGAGACGTCGGGCTCTGAGCCGCGGAGGCGGAAAGGCCGCACCCGCACCGGCGCGTTCCGACCCGGAGTACGCGCCGACGTGGCCAGTGCGGTCTGCGCAAGCACGATGTCGGTCGGGCCCCGGCGCAAGTACGCGCGGCCCGGTGTCGTTCGACTGATCGTCGATGCGCTCGGGCGATCGACGATGTCGGTGGAGTCGTTCGCATCCTGCACACGCAACGCGATGCGCAGGTTGGTGTTGGCCTTGATGTTGGCGTTCACCGCGCCCGACGGTCGTTGGGTGGCCAGCAACAGATGCACACCAAGGCTGCGGCCCCGCTGCGCGATGCCCACGAGCGCGCCGAGGAAGTCGGGGAGCTCGGTGGCCATCGTGGCGAACTCGTCGATCACCACGACGAGCCGCGGCAACGGACCGCGGGGTGCGCCGGATTTCAAATAGGTGGACAGGTCGGGCGCTCCGACCTCCCTCAACGTGCGCTCGCGATGGCGCAACTCGGCTTCGAGCGAGCGCAGAGCCCGTTCGGCCAGTTGCTCGTCGAGGTCGGTGACCAATCCGACGACATGGGGCAAGCGGCTGCACTCGTCGAAGGCGCTGCCGCCCTTGTAGTCGACGAGTACGAAGACCAGGTGCTCAGGGTCGACGCGTGCGGCCATTCCGGCCACGAGCGAGCGCAGCAGTTCGCTCTTGCCCGACCCGGTCGTGCCGCCGATGAGACCATGAGGACCGTCGTGCACCAGGTCGACGTAGATGACGCCGTCGTCGCCCATGCCGATGGGTGTCGACGGTGACGGGTCGGGATCGTCGCTGCGCCACGCGTCGAGAATGGCGTCGGGCGTCGGCTCGTCGATGCCGAGGAGCGGGAGCAGCCGCACGGTGTCGGGCAGCCCGGTGCCGGCAAGGGCGTGCTCGGGATCCTCGTAGCGCGCGAGGTGCCGGGCGCAGGCCCGTGCGGTTGCGTCGTCGACACCGGCGACCAACACGTCGCGCAGGTGCAGCCGATCTTGCGGACGGCGAAGCTCGGCCTCGCCGAGGTCGCTGCCAATCGCGACGATCGTCGTGCACATCGCCGGCAGTTGATCTTCGGTCGCGGCGATGACGATGCCCGACTGGCGTTGCAGCAATTTCCGCACGGGGGCTCGCCGGCCCTTCAGCGCGGCGACGTCGTCGACCACGACCAACGACGGCCGTTCGCTGTCGTCTTCGAGCTCAGCGTGATCCTCGAGATGGGGCAGCCACTTCATCCAGTCCCACTCGTCGCCGCCGACGACCGCGATGGCGAGATCGGCGGGGCCGTGGTGCACCGCGGCCTGACACACGAGCGATCGCCCCACCGCCAACGCGATGGAACGTTCGCCCACGATCCCCACGACACCGCCAGCCGACAAGTCGACTTCCACGGGCGAGCGCGGCAAGTGCGAGTGCTGCTCGACCATCGCATTGACCTCTGGAGGCGGGGCGTCGCGTCCGGCGGGGACCGCCGATTGCCACGGCGTCGAGCCGATGCCGGCGCGCAACCGTAGGAAGTCGTCGTGCGCGGGTCGTCGCTGCCACAACCGCACGCTCGGCAGGCTCGCTCGGCGGGCCACCTCGGCGGGATCGGTGAACCGTTCGTCGCGGCGCGCTCGCTCCTCCGTCGCGCGGGCGTCGAGCTCCCGCGTGAATTGCTCGAGCGACGCGGCGAACGCGCGGCTGTGGCGCCGCCGCTCCTTGCGGGCCGCGCGCCTCGAGGCGATCCAGTTCACCAATGCGATGATCGGCGCAAGCGCGGCGAAGAGCGCGAACCGCGGATTGCCGTAGATGATCACCATCCCGGCGCCCATGAGGATCGGACCGACGATCATCGCGATGCCAAAGGCCCGCGACGTCGTTGACGGCTTCGGCGCCTCGGGGCACACCAGCGGTTCGAGCGGCGGAGGCAGCGCGGGCCGCGGCGGGCGGTTGAATGGCACGAGCCCGCGCGGTGGGAGAGCGACGGGTCGGTCGTCGTCCTCCGCGAGGCGCAGTCGCAGCTGCGTCGCACCAACGCGCACAAGGGCGTCCAAGGCCAACGGCGTCGGCGCCACGACCGGTACGTCGTCGATCCACGTGCCGTTGGTCGAACCGAGGTCTTCGATCACTGCGTTCGCGCTGATCGACGCGTGCTGCCGGGACAGCGCGGGATCGTCGAGAGCGATGTCGCACGTCGCGTCGCGTCCGATCACGACGCCGCGAGCGCCGACGGGAATCG
>JBEEGD010000484.1:0-3060 GCA_041166685.1 Acidimicrobiaceae bacterium
CGTAGGGCATGTTGGTGAACGAGATCCCGGGCTGGACGCCCGGGTAGTACTGCGGCTGCGTGTAGTCGTGCCACGCGCAGTAGCCGGCGCCCTGGTCGAAGCCCGCCTCGTTGTACTTCTGCGGCTGAGCGACAACGATCTGCGAGTTCTTCAGGTCGGTGACGCCGAAGTGCGCGACCGCCCGTTGCGCCTCGCGGGCGAGCTCGAGGCCGCTCATGTCGTTGTGGATCGCGGTCGTGTTGTCGTACCAGACGCCTCCGAGCACGTTCGACGGGTTCTGGATGTTGATGTTCTGGCCGTTGACCGTCTGGTAGTACTGCGTCTGCGAACCCGCCCAGGCGGTGCCTCCCATCGCCCTGATGAACGAGGTCATGCGCGCCGCCGCGCCGTCCGGGTCATACGCGGGAACGCCCGCGGTCGCGTGGTCGAACGCGCCGGCCTGTCCCCAACCCCAGAAGACGAGGTAGATCCTGGGCGTGACCTGCACGTGACCGCCGAAGTACGCCATGTTGACGGGCGCCGGCACGCCGGCTGCCACCTGATAGACGGGGATGCAGCAAACCGGAGGAGGTTGCAGCGCGGGATTGGTCATGTTCTGCGCATCCGGCATGTACAGCGGGTGGTGTGTCGGTCCACTCGCCGCGGCAGACGGCACCCCGGTCATGAGTGCGAACGTGAGCAGGGCCGCCGGTACCAGCCAGCGCTTCTTCATCGCAAGCCTCCTTCCGCCCGTCATTTCGCGACCTTGAAGGTCACTGACGTGGTTGCCGATGTATCGAAGCCCTGCTGCGACCGGGCGTAGAGCGTGTGGGTCCCGATCGCGGGTGTCGCGATGGCGACGCTCCAGGTCGTGCCTGAGGCAGCGATGCGTGCCGGCACGGCGTTGGCGAACGTCGGATCGTCGAGCGAAAGCTGAACCGCCCTGTTGACACTCGCCGCATGGCTCCCGAGGTCGGCGTACGAGTTCCCGCTGAGGCTCACGAACCCGCTGTAGACGTTCGGTCCGTGGATACGGACCCGCAGATCGAGCGCCTGGATGTCAGCACCCGCGAGCGCCGCATTCGGCGTGATCGAGAACGGAACCGGCGTGTCGTTGCCGGTGGGATCGAGCACCGCCGATGCATCGTCGGCGCCGATCTCGGCGGGCTCTCCGTTGACGAGCGCTTCGAGCGATACGTCGACCTGCGCCACGCCAACCTGCGCGCCCGTCAGGGCGATCACGCCGGAGACCGCGCGGGTGGCGTCGAACGCGAGTGGCGTCCCGTCGCTCGCCGGGAAGTCGACGAATGCCGTCTGGACGACGTCGCCGCCCAGGCCGACGACGGCGTTGAACAGGATGCCGCAACCGTCGCCGCCATCGATCCCGGAGGTGATGCTGAGATGCGGGTTGTCGTTGCTCGTGCCGCAACCGTCGCGCCGCAGGTAGAAGCGCGTCGTCGTCGGGCCGGTCGGACTGAATGAAACGCTTCCCGCGACTGCGGTGTAGGGATTCTTCTTCAGTGACATGCTCTGCCCGGTCACGGGCGTCGTGATCGTGACGGACGTCGTGCTGGCGGACGCAGCCCCCGCGTTCGCGACCGTCGCCAGGATCAGGATCGCCGCAGCCGCAACCGGCAGCAGTTGCTTGCCAATGCTCGACATCGATCTGTCTCCTTTGTGATCGTTTAGCGGGAGACCGCGCAGGGGTCCTTGCCGGCGTCGAACGCTTCATTGCTCCACGTCGGTTGGACCGCGAACGTGTGCCCGGCGAGGGTGATGTTCTGCGTCTCGGTCCACGCACACTTGTCGGCGTTCTCCGAGGTCTGGTCGTCGTTCCAGCCGTCCTGGACGGAGAAGAAGTTGTCCGGGTCGGTGACGGCCTCGGAGTACTCATGACCGACCACGATGCTCCAGCTGTCGAAGATCCCGTTGCCGAAGGGAGTGCTCTTGGCGTTGACGTTGTGCTCGCCGCAGCCGACGGCCACCCAGTCAGTGTTCTGCCACGGGATGAACGAGTACTCGATCCGGTACGGATTGCCGAGACCGTTGATGCTCGTCGTCTGCGTGTGGTAACCGCAGTAGACGGGCTGCCCGGTGGCGATCGGCCTGGGCGGCGTCAGGATGATGTAGGTCGCGTCCGGGTCGTAGGTGAAATGCGCGGAGGCGCGCTGCGCTTCCATCGCGAGCGGGTCGTCGACGAGGTTCTCGGCGAGCCCGAGCGTGACGATCTGGTCCGGCACCGGGGTGGGGTCGGTCCAGACACCCTTGAGCTGGTGCTTCGGGTTCGTGACGTAGTCGGCGCCCTGGATCCCGGCGCAGCTGGTCGTGCCGACCGGGACGTTGCGGCAGTACTGCGTCTGGACAGCCGCCCACGGACTGCCCCCGAGGTTGGCCATGAACGTGTTCAGGTAGTTCTGCAGCGTCCTGCTCGAGTATTGCGTCCCGTCCGTGTCCGGAGTGGTGAAGCCGGTGGCCCACTCGGTGCCCCAGTAGATGAGGTAGACGGCCGGCTTCTTCTGGATGCCGATCGCTCCCGGCCCGGCGTTGCCGCCGTGATAGATGAGGTCGTTCTGCACGGAGTCGATCGTGCCCTGCGGCGACTGGCCGGGCGCCCAGAAGAAGTGCTTGGCGTTTGCAGGCTGCGTCGCCGCGTCTGCGATCGCCGCCGTGGTGCCGATGAGCAGGGTGGCGATCACCGCGGCTCCGGCCAGAGAGATCTTCACGGGGGCTCCTTTCGAGGGGTTGAACATGCCACCACTCAAGGTGGTTACCCTACGCCACCACTGGTCGGGGTGTAAATACGCGGCGGTTACAATCTCCTAGCAGATTGCGTGGCAGGTCGGCACCGCCACCTTCAACCTCTGTCTACTACCCGCCGCGCAATTGACGCTCCCCGGGTCGCGGCATACACTCAATCCCGACGAAATCACTCGGATATCGAGGACGAGCCGCTGAGCGCCACGACCCAAGCCACGACCGACTCCCCGCCGACCCCCCAGACGCATCGTCCCTCCTTCCACGGCAGCGGCGCCATCGCCTTCAGCACGAAGGGCGAATACGGCGTCCGCCTGATGGTCCAGC
>JBEEGD010000485.1:0-5148 GCA_041166685.1 Acidimicrobiaceae bacterium
CGGCGGCACCGACGAGATTCAGCGCAACATCATCGGCGAGCGTGTACTCGGACTACCGAAGGAGCCGCAGGTCGATCGCGACATCGCCTTCCGCGACATCGCCCGCAACCTTCGGTAGCTCAAGACCGCGTGCGGGCACGGGCTCGGGCCGCGCCTGCCAATCCGACCACGATGCCGACGACCGCGCCCCCGAGGCCGACGGTGCGCGAACGCTCCGGCAGGCGGTCGTGGTTGGCGATGCCGCCGACGAGGTCGGCAAGGTCGGCGCCCGCACTGGCGAGAAACCAACCGGGGGTCGACGAGTCGTTCTTCAGCCCCGCGCGCAGCAGCATTCCACCGACGAGCGCGTCGCGGTAACCCATCGAACGAAGAAGCAGCGAGGCCGTGGGGTTGTCCTCGGGGTCAGAACC
Source organism: Acidimicrobiaceae bacterium (assembly GCA_041166685.1). Lineage (GTDB taxonomy): Bacteria > Actinomycetota > Acidimicrobiia > Acidimicrobiales > JACDCH01 > DASUCS01. The sequence continues at coordinate 411 of JBEEGD010000485.1, forward strand.
CCAGATCGCACTGGCGGCTTTGGGGGCCACGATGAACGAGACCCCGGACGCGAACCGGATCGCGCCAGCCATCACCGCGAGACCATCGCGCTCCGTCGCCGTTGCCATCGGTCGGGGAACGTACCCGATCCGGCACCGAACCCTAGGGTGGTAGGGCGAAGGGCGTGACGAAGGGGGAACGATGGGCGCACTGTGGAGTCGATCGGCGACCGAGCTGGCGGACTCGATCGCCCGAGGCGAGGTGTCGTCCGTTGAGGTGGTGCAGTCGCACCTCGACCGTATTGACGAGGTCAATGCAAAGGTCAACGCGATCACGCGCGTCCTCGCCGACGATGCGCTGCAAGCCGCCAAGGAGGCTGACCGCGCGGTCGCTGCGAAAGAGACGCTCGGCGCGTTCCACGGCGTGCCGTTCACCATCAAGGAAAACATCGACGTAGCCGGCTCGCCGACAACGCAAGGCGTGCCCGCCCTCGCGAACGCGATCGCGCCCATGGACGCGCCGATCGTCGAGCGACTGCGGGGCGTCGGGGCCATCCCGCTGGCTCGAACGAACCTTCCCGACCTCGGCCTGCGGGTGCACACCGAGTCGGGGCTTCACGGCGTCACGCGCAATCCGTTCGACGGGACGAAGACCGCGGGAGGCTCGAGCGGCGGCGAGGCGGCCGCGTTGGCCACTGGGATGAGTCCCCTCGGTTTGGGCAACGACATTGGTGGCTCGCTTCGCAACCCCGCCTATTGCTGCGGTATCGCGTCGCTCAAGCCAACATCGCACCGGCTGCCCCATGCGTCGAGCACCTCTCCCGACGAACCATTCCTCGCTGCGCAGCTGATGGCCGTCGACGGACCAATGGCTCGTCGCGTGGGCGACGTGCGGGCCGCGTTCAAGGTTCTGGCCGGCGCCCATCCACGCGATCCCTTCTGCGTACCGGCACCGTTCGACGGGCCATCAGTTGATGCTCCGATCCGCGTGGCGCTGGTCCCGGAGCCGCCCGGAGGTTCCATCACGCCCGCCGTCGTGGCGGCCGTTCATGCGGCCGGTGATGCGCTCTCCGACGCCGGTTACGACGTCGTTGAAGCGACGCCTCCCAGTGTCGAAGAAGCGATCGACGTCTGGTCGCGTTGGCTCATCTCGGAGCTTGCCCTGCTCAAGCCATTGATGAGGCCGGTCATGTCAGCCGACGCCGGTCGATTTCTCGACTACGCCGAGGAACACATCGGCACGGTCGACTTCGCCGGCAGCGTGCAGCTGCAAATGCAGCGTCACGCGATCGCGCGCGCGTGGAGCGAGTTCATGGTCGATCATCCGCTCATCGTCGGACCCGTCTGGACCGGGCCTCCATTCCCCGCAGGCTGGGACGTCGAGTCAAAGGCCAACGCACTCGCGACGCTCGAGCTCATCCGATTCGTCTTGCCGATGAACCTGCTCGGCTTACCAGCGGCGTGCGTGCCGACCGGTATCACCGACGACCTTCCGACTGGTGTGCAGGTCGTGGGCCGGTGGTTCCGCGAGGACCTGTGCCTCGACGGGGCTGAAGCCATTGAAGCTCGACTGGGCACGATCACCCCGATCGACCCGCGCTGAGCTCAGCCTTGCGTTTCGCGCCATGATTCTCGCCCGATCTCGCTAGGCAGAGGGTTCGGCAACCAACAACTCACGGTTCCGGCGCACGTGATGGCGCCGCCGGAACCACACGTAGGCGATGATGCCGGCAAGGCACGGAAGCCACGTTTCGGTGAGCCGGTACGTTGCCACCGCAAGGTTCGCTTCCGGGTCGGTTGCGCCGGCAACGGTGAGGACACCGGCGAGGCTCGCCTCGACGAAACCGAGCCCGCCCGGAGTGAACGGAATCATGCCGGCGATGTTCGACACGATGAAGGCCGCAAGTACGGCCGCGGGGTTCACGTGAGCGCCGGTCGCCCGCAGCGCGAAGTACAAGGCCAGGTAGTCGCAAACCGGCCTCGCCAACGCGATGAGACCAACGAGCGCGGCGCGATCGCGGAGCGCAATGCGGATGAGGTCGCGTTCGTCGAGCAGTCGACGTTCGAGCTCCGCGACATTCGACGGACGCCGGAGTCGCGCCTGGCCCCACGAAATCCCCCGTGCCACCCAGTGCCAGGGTCGTTCGCGACTCACCATGGCAACGGTGGCGATGAGCAGTGCCATCAGCAGCGCAGCGCCGACCCACATCGCGAGAATCAGGCTCGAGTCGATCTTGCTTCCCGTTGCGCTCGCGGCCAGCACCACCACAGGAAGCACGACAAACCCGGCGACGGTGCCGATGACGCTCGCGGCACCGAGGGCGGTCACGGTGTTGGCCATCGGGAAGCCGGCAATCGTCATCATGCGCACCTGGATGCCAGGGCCGATCGCGTTGCCGCCAGGCAGCAGATGGCTCGCGGAATTGCTCACGAGTTGAGGAGCCGCGACGTCGAACCACCGCGGCGTTCGCAGGATGATCCGATACAGCTGCCAGTTGGCGATCATCTGCACGGCGACGACGACGCCGATCGCCGTGAGCCAGCCGGACGGGAGCGCAACGGTGTCGCCCAACTCGCTGTACACCCGAGTGAGCGTCGGCCAGACGACGACGAGGGCGACGAGCGTCACCCCCAGCATCACGAGCCGGCGGACAGTCATAGGACCCCATTGTTTCCCGGCGGGTGCCAAAGGGAAGTCACCGTCTGTGCGGCCGCGGCGAATCGTGCTCCTGATCTCGGGAGCGGTGTCGCTGGTTCTGCTGGCCCCGGTGCTTCGGGAGGTCTACGCCTCGCTCAGCACGGTGGCCCACGCCAGCGCCGTTTGGGTCGCGGTCGCACTCGCGTGTGTGATCGCCGGCTTTGCCTCGACCTGGGCGCTGCAGCGCCAAACCCTGCGGGTCGGCCGATGGGCCGACGTGGCCGGTCCCCAGCTGGCCGGCAATGCCGCCAGCAATTTGCTGCCCGTGGGCTCCGCCGCGGGATCGGTGATCCAGCTGCGCATGCTGACCCGAAAGGGGATCGATCTCACGCGTGCCGTCACCTCGCTGACCATCGCCGGGATGTTGAGCACGGTTGCGGGGCTGGTGATCTTCCCCGCGCTCGTGGTTCTCCCCTTGGGGAACGACGCGGGCACCGACGTCACCTCCGCCGCGCGGGTCGGCGTGATCGGCTTGCTGGTGGGCTTGCCGCTGGTAGTGGTCGCCTTGCGCAGCGACCGCCCGATGAGGTGGGTCGCAACGGCTTGCTACAACATGCTGCGTCGACTGCCGCACGTCCGGCCTCCCGCCGATCTCGCGGATCGCATCATTGCCGAGCGCGATGCAGTTCGTGACGTGCTGAGGCAGCACCTGTTGCTCGTGGCGCTCTTCTCGGTCGGGCGTGCGCTCGGCGACTATCTCGCGCTCTACGCCTCGCTGTTCGCGGTGGGTCTACGACCGAGCCCGGCGCTCGTGTTGCTGGCGTTCATCGCCGCGAACACCGCGGGCGCGGTGCCGCTCACGCCGGGCGGCCTCGGCTTCGTAGAGGCGGGTCTCAGTGGAACTCTTCTGCTGGCTGGAGCGGCGGAAGAGCCGTCGCTTGCCGCGGTCGCCATCTACCGCCTCGTCTCGAACTGGTTGCCGATCACCGTCGGCGTGGCCGCCTACCTCTGGTCGCGCAAGTCCGCGACCTTGCCACGCGTGAGGCGAACGAGCTCGGCCGGAGGGGCGGAGAACACGTGCCTCGGCGTTCCGGCGGCGGCCCACACCGTGTCGTAGCCGAGCAGGTCGCGGTCGACGAACGTCGCCAGTTGTGTCGGGTGTCCAAAGGGCGGCACGCCGCCGATGGCGTAGCCGGTCGCGACGCGGACCGCATCGGCATCGACTCGGCCGACCGACTGGCTCTCGTCGCCGGTGGCTCGAGCGAGCGCACGCTCATCCAGCCTGTTCGCCCCGGAAACGAGCGCGAGAACGGTCTCGCCGTTTACCGAGAACACCAACGACTTGACGATCTGACCGACCTCGACTCCAACAGCGCGTGCCGCGTCGTCCGCAGTTCGCGTTCCTTCGGGGAACTCGCGTACATCGATGTTGAGGTTGTGCTCTGCGGCGGCGTCGACGACGCGCCGCACGGATGGGTTCAGCGTCATGATGCGCTCAGATGGTAAAGCGTGTGGCGTGGACTTCGACACCTACGACCCGAAGATCGCCGAAGCAGTGCTGGGAGGCAACACGGGACTCACGGGCCTGCCTGAGTACCTGGGTATCAGGACCGTCGACGTCGGGCCGGGAACGATGACGGCGGAACTCGAGGTGCGGCAAGAATTGCTCAACCCCTTCGGCACGGCCCACGGGGGAGTGTTGACCGCGCTGGTTGACCACGTGCTCGGGTCGGTGCTGTATCCGCTCATCCCTCGCGGCGCTTGGGCTGCGACCACCGAGTTCAAGGTGAACCTGCTGGCGCCGGTGCGTGACGGTCCGCTGCGGGCCCAGTCGGAAGTACTCGCGATGACGAAGCGCACCGCGGTCGTGCGCATCGACGTGACCAACGCCGATCGCCTGGTCGGACTCGCGCAAGGAACGGTGACGATCAGCCAACCGAAGGTCTAACTCAGGATCGCGTCCGGGGGCAGGGGATTGTCGCCCTTGGCGAACGACGTCGGAAACAGATCGTCCACGGTCTGTCCGCCGAACACGAGTCCGAGCAACGTGCGATGGCGCGCTTGCACCCCGGCGATCGTCATGAGCGACGCACGATCCTGGGGCTTGGTGATCGCCGCCGT
>JBEEGD010000486.1:0-7914 GCA_041166685.1 Acidimicrobiaceae bacterium
GCCGATGGGATTCGTTCGATCAAAGCCAACTCCGACACACCGGGGAACGGCGTGACCTGGTACCCGGACAAGGGCGTGAGTTGCTACGGACCACAGGACTCAGTGCCCTGTAACTAGGACAGATACCGGTCATCACCAACTCGTATGACCAATTTCCGTTGGTCAGGGCGGGCACGGCTAACTTCCGACTCGTGGCTGCCACTCAGCAGGACCTGACCACGGCGCCAACCCCTGTGGTCAACGGACCGGTGCGGCGACGCCGCTGGTGGCCACTCGAGTTCTACCGATCGGCCGTCGGCAAGAAGTGGATCATGGCGATCACCGGGATCGCGCTGCTCGGCTTTGTGCTCGTGCACATGGTCGGCAACTTGAAGGCGTATCTCGGTCCCGCCGAGATGAACCACTACAGCGACTTCTTGCGCGAGCTCCTTGTTCCATTGCTCCCTCGGTCGTTCCTGTTGTGGACGGTGCGCCTCGGCCTCATCGCCGCCTTCGCGCTGCACATCCACGCGGCGTATGCACTCACGGTGATGAACCACCGAGCTCGTCCGGCGAGCTACGCCTCGAAGCGCGACTACGTGGCCGCCAACTTCGCATCACGCACGATGCGCTGGAGCGGCGTGATCGTGCTGCTGTACCTCGCGTGGCACCTCGCGGACCTCACCGCCGGGTGGGTCAACCCGCAGTACGTGCGAGGCGACGCCTACAACAACCTCGTGCACAGCCTCGAGCGTCCGGCAGTGGCCGCGCTCTACATCGTCGCCAACCTTGCCCTCGGCGTGCACATCTTCCACGGCGCGTGGAGCCTCTTCCAGAGCCTCGGCCTGAACAACCCGCGGTTCAACCAGTGGCGGCTCTACTTTGCTCGGTCATTCGCGTTGATCATCGTGCTCGGCAACCTCAGCTTCCCGATCATGGTGCAGGCGAATGTGTTGTCGTACGACCAGCACGAACGCGACGTCGTGGTCGCGCTCCACGAGGCCGGCCACTGATGGAGCTCGACGGCAGGGTTCCGAATGGACCGATCGAGAAGCGGTGGGATCAGCACAAGTTCGACATGAAGCTGGTGGCGCCCCACAACCGCCGCCGGTTCAAGGTCATCGTCATCGGAACGGGCCTCGCCGGAGGAGCGGCGGCCGCCACGCTTGGCGAGCTGGGCTACGACGTGCACTGCTTCACCTTTCACGACTCGCCGCGGCGTGCGCACTCGATCGCCGCGCAAGGTGGCATCAACGCCGCCAAGAACTACAAGGGCGACGGCGACTCGATCTTCCGCCTCTTCTACGACACGGTGAAAGGCGGCGACTTCCGCGCCCGCGAGGGCAACGTGTACCGGCTCGCCGAGCTCTCCGTCGACATCATCGACCAGTGTGTTGCGCAGGGTGTGCCCTTCGCTCGCGAGTACGGCGGGCTGCTCGACAATCGCAGCTTCGGCGGCGCCCAGGTGAGCCGAACGTTCTACGCACGCGGCCAGACCGGCCAGCAGCTGTTGCTCGGCGCCTATCAAGCCCTCGCCCAGCAGATCGGCAACGGCAATGTCACCATCTACCCACGCTCGGAGATGCTCGAGCTCGTGGTGAAGGACGGCCGCGCGTGTGGCATCGTCGCCCGTCACCTCCACACGGGAGAGGTGAAGAGCTACAGCGCACATGCGGTGATCCTCGCCACCGGCGGCTACGGCAACGTCTTCTACCTCTCCACCAACGCGAAGGCGTCGAACGCCACCGCGATCTGGCGAGCCCACCGCAAAGGCGCGCTGTTTGCCAATCCCTGCTTCACGCAGATCCACCCGACCTGCATTCCGGCCAGCGACGACTTCCAATCCAAGCTCACGCTCATGTCGGAGTCGCTGCGCAACGACGGCCGCGTATGGGTGCCGATGAAGACGGACGACCCCCGGACGCCGGATCAGATCCCGGAGAGCGAGCGCGACTACTTCCTCGAGCGCCGCTACCCCGCGTTCGGAAACCTCGTGCCGCGCGATGTGGCATCGCGCGCGATCAAGGTCGAGGTCGACAAGGGCCGCGGTGTCGGCCCATTGAAGAACGGCGTCTACCTCGATTTCACCGACGCCATGAAGCGGCTCGGTGTGGACACCATCCGCGAGCGCTACGACAACCTCTTCCAGATGTATGAGCGCATCACTGGTGAGGATCCGTACAAGGTGCCGATGCGCATCTACCCGGCCGTGCACTACGTCATGGGCGGGCTCTGGGTCGATTACGAACTGCAGTCGACGATCCCCGGTTGCTTTGTCTCCGGTGAGGCCAACTTCTCCGATCACGGCGCCAACCGCCTCGGCGCGTCCGCGCTCATGCAGGGTCTCGCCGATGGTTACTTCGTGCTGCCGTACACGGTGCCGAACTACCTCTCCGACTTGCTCGGCCAACCGCCGGTGCCGGTCGACGATCCCGTGTTCACGGCCGCGGAAGCCGAGGTGCGCGAGCGCACCGGCAGGTTCATGGCGATCAACGGCACGCAATCGGTCGACCACTTTCACCGCGAGCTCGGAAAGATCATGTGGGACTACTGCGGCATGGAGCGGTCACGAGAGAGCCTCGAGAAGGCCCTCGCGGAGATCCCCGCGTTGCGCGACGAGTTCTACAAAGACTTGCGCCTCCTCGGAACAGAGGACTCACTGAACCAGTCACTTGAAAAAGCCGGACGCGTGGCCGACTTCTTCGAGCTCGCGATGTTGATGTGCCGCGACGCGCTACATCGTGAGGAGTCGTGCGGCGGCCATTTCCGCGTCGAACACCAGACCGAAGACGGAGAGGCGCTACGGAACGACGAAGAGTTCGCGTACGCCGCGGCTTGGGAGTACGCGCCACCCGGAAGCGAGCCTGTGCTCCACAAGGAACCACTGAGCTTCGAGTACGTGCACCTGGCACAAAGGAGTTACAAGTAACACGTGGCGCGCATGCTGAACCTCACGCTGAATGTCTGGCGCCAGTCGCAAACCGACGGCGCCGGCAAGCTCGTCACCTACGACGTGCCCGACATCAGCGAAGACATGTCGTTCCTCGAGATGCTCGACATCCTCAACGACCGCTTGCTGGCCAACGGCGACGAGCCCATCGCCTTCGAACACGACTGCCGTGAAGGCATCTGCGGCTCATGCGGGATGATGATCAACGGACAAGCGCACGGACCGCAGCGGGGCACCGCCGCCTGTCAGCTGCACATGCGCAAGTTCAACGATGGTGACGTGATCACCGTCGAGCCGTGGCGGGCGGCGGCGTTCCCCGTCGTGAAGGATCTCGTCGTCAACCGCAGCGCCTTCGATCGCATCGTCGAAGCCGGGGGGTTCATCTCGGTCACGCCCGGCGCGGCGCAGGACGCCAACATCATCCCGGTGCCGAAGCCGGTGGCCGACGCCGCGTTCGACGCGGCGGCGTGCATCGGGTGCGGTGCGTGCGTCGCGGCCTGTCCCAACGGTGCCGCGCAGCTGTTCACGTCAGCCAAGGTGTCCCACCTCAACCTGCTGCCACAGGGCCAGGCCGAGCGCTTCTCCCGCGTCGAGGCGATGGTCGACACGATGGAGGAGTTCTTCGGCTCGTGCACCAATCACGGCGAGTGCGAGGCGGCCTGCCCCAAGGAGATCTCGATCGACTACATCGCCCTGATGAACCGCGACTACATCAAGGCGAAGTTCAAGAACCGCAAGCTCGCCTCCCAAGCTCCATAACCCGGCCGCGGGCACAAAATTCGTCCACAGGTCAGGCGAAGCCGCCGCTGGGGCGAAGCCCAGGCGGCCGCCTGACAGCACGTTCGAGCGACCCGCAGGGGAGCGAGATCGTGTCGAGGCACGGCTTGCCTTCGAGGCAAGATTCGTACTAGCAAAGAGCCGGTTTTGCCCCGGCAAAACCTTGTCGGCCGAGCGACCTTCAGGAGACCACAAGCGAGATGTTGCGCGTACTCGCCGCCGAGGGCGGCTACCAGGATTTCACCCTGGCCGGAGGAGACAAGTTCTGGCTGCTCTTCGCCGGGCTCACCTCATTGCTCGCCATCGGGACCGGCTTCTACCTGATGCGAGGCGTCCTCGCCGCCGACCAGGGCACGCCAAAGATGCAGGAGATCGCCAAGGCGATCCAGGAAGGGGCGCTCGCCTACCTCAAGCGCCAATTCAAGACCATCGGCGTGATCCTCATTCCGCTGGCCGTGGTCGTGTTCTTCACGTCGACCAAGGTGGTCAACCCCGGCAACGGCAAGGAGGCGCTCTCCTTCGGTGCCTCGGGCATCTTCCGCACGCTCGCGTTCGTCGCCGGCGGTCTCATGTCGGGTCTCACCGGCTACATCGGGATGACCTTGGCGACGCAGGGCAACGTCCGCACCGCCGCGGCGGCACGCGACGGATCGATGCCCGCGGCCCTCAAGGTCGCCTTCCGCACCGGCGGCGTGGCCGGCATGTTCACCGTCGGCCTGGGCCTGCTCGGCGCCACGATCATCATTGCCATCTTCCAGAACACCGCATCAGCCATCCTCATCGGCTTCGGATTCGGCGGCTCGCTGCTCGCCCTGTTCCTGCGAGTCGGCGGCGGCATCTTCACCAAGGCGGCCGACGTCGGCGCGGACCTGGTCGGCAAGGTCGAAGCCGGCATTCCGGAGGACGACCCGCGCAACCCGGCCACCATCGCCGACAACGTGGGCGACAACGTCGGCGACTGCGCCGGCATGGCCGCCGACCTCTTCGAGAGCTACGAGGTCACGCTCGTCGCCTCGATCATCCTGGGCGTATCCGCCTTCCATTCGATCTACCCCGAGGACCCGAAGAAATGGGTCCTCGGTTTGCTTTTCCCCCTGATCGCGCGCGCCATCGGGGTGCTCGCCTCGATCGTCGGCGTGTTCGCAGTGCGAGCGAGAGAGGGCGAGACGAACGCCCTCAAGCCGATCCGCCGCGGCTTTCTCACCGCAGGCATCCTCACGGTGATCGGCACGGCCGCGGTCGCACTTCTCTACGTCGGCAACGACGCGGGCACCGGCCCCGACGCCGTCTCCAATGTCGGTTGGCGCGTGCTGGCGGCGGTGGCGGTCGGCCTCGTGCTCGCGCAAGCGCTCAGCCGTCTCACTGAATACTTCACGTCCACCGAGACCACGCCGGTGCGCGACATCGCGGAAGCGGCCCGGACCGGACCGGCGACCACCGTCCTGTCGGGCGTCGCCTCGGGCCTCGAGTCCTCGGTGTACGCGATCATCCTCATCGCCATCGCGCTGGGCACTGCGATCGGCCTCGGCGGCGGGAACCTGCAGTTCTCCTTCTACTGCGTCGCTCTCTGCGGCATGGGCATGCTCGCCACCACCGGCGTGATCGTCTCGGAGGACACATTCGGCCCGGTATCCGACAACGCCGCAGGCATCGCAGAGATGTCCGGCGAGTTCGACGGCGAGGCCGAGCGCATCATGGTGAGCCTGGACGCGGTCGGGAACACCACCAAGGCTGTCACCAAGGGCTTCGCGATCGGCTCTGCGGTCATCGCCGCCGTCGCGCTGTTCGCCAGCTTCATCGAGACGATCGGCTCCGAACTGCCCGACAAGCTGCTCCCGAACCTCAACCTCTTCGAGCAACCCATCACCCAGATCAACGTGGCCGATCCGAAGACGTTCATCGGCCTGCTCATCGGCGGTTCGATCGCCTTCATGTTCTCGTCGCTCGCCATCCGCGCCGTCGGACGCACGGCCGGCGTGGTGGTGCAAGAGGTCCGCCGCCAGTTCGCCGACGGCTTGATCATGAAGGGCGAGAAGCAGCCGGAGTACGGCCCGGTCATCGACATCTGCACGGCAGCCTCACTACGCGAGCTCGCGACGCCGGCGTTGCTCGCCGTACTCACGCCGGCGATCATCGGCTTCGGCATCAACTACTTCGCACTGGGCGCGTTCCTGGCGGCGGTCATCCTCACCGGTCAGCTCATGGCCAACTTCTTGTCGAACTCCGGCGGAGCGTGGGACAACGCGAAGAAGTACATCGAGGACGGTCACGAAGGCGGCAAGGGCTCAGAAGCCCACAAGGCCGCGGTCATCGGTGACACGGTCGGCGACCCGTTCAAGGACACCGCCGGTCCTGCGCTCAACCCGCTCATCAAAGTGATGAACCTGGTCTCCCTACTGATCCTGCCCGCAGTCATCAGCTTGCGCGACAACAACGTGCGATACGTGATCGCTGGTGGCGCGCTCATCGTGCTCATCGGTGCCATCGCGTTCTCGAAGCGCAAGACCCAGGCGCTGGACTCCGGGCCGGTGCTCGGCGCCGCCGCCGCCGTCGCTCCGGCGGACTAAGTCAACCCCAGCTTCTGCAGCCCCTTCTTCGTGATGACCAACGCGTCGGGCAGCGTCTTCGCGTCGACGGCCTTTGCGGCTTGGAACTGGAAGCTGATGATGCCGGTGTCCGTGTGGATGGCGAAGATCTGACCGCTGGAGTCCGCCGTCTCGAAGTCGACCTCGATGGCCTCTTTGACGTTCAGGGTCGACGAGACGTCTTTCGGGGCTGACAGCGCGATCGGCTGCCCGTTGCCGGTGGTGCCTTGGGTGCAGCTCACGCTCGTCTTGCCTTCCTCGAACGCTTTGGTGGCGGTCGCGGCGTCTTTGTACAGCGAGACCTCCTCCTGGAAGAACGCAGAGCCGGCGGTGTTGCCCGCCGTCGATCCGACATCGACATCCGGTGGAATTGTCGAACCGACGTTCGGCTGACCACACGCCGTCGGCGACGTGTTGTCGACGGCGAACTGTGCGTCCTTGAAGTCGGGGGCGATGTCGGACGCAGTGAGGAGCTTCGCCTGGACCTCCGCGGCCGATGGCACGTTCGCGGACGACGACGACGAGCTATCCGAGGAGGACGAAACCGAGTCGCTCGTCGCCGCCACGTTCTTCTTGTTGCCGCTGTCACGTCCGAAGAGGATGAAGGCCACCACCACGAGGGCGGCAACCGCGAACACCCCCATGATGATCTTTCCGCTGTTGCTCGACGACGTACCTGCGGAAGGTGCAGTCGGCGGCGGCGAAGGCACGCGCGGGACAGCCACGGTGGCAGGGGCCCGCCGCGCCTCCGTTGGCTGCGTGACGCCGGCCTGGTGGTCCGGGTGCTGCTCTGGCGCGTACCACTTGCCGTCGGCTGCTTGCCACCAACCCTCGCCCTGCGACTGATCACTCATGGGTACACCTTCCCCGTCGGTCGGGGAGCACTGTAGGAGGTGTCAGCTGTTGAGTCGCTCCACGCCGAGGCGGACGAGCTTGAGCTCATCAGGCAGCGTTGAAGAATCGGCGGAGATCTGCTGGGCGAACTGGAAGGAGACGATCACGTTCCCACTACGAACCGCGAAGAACTTGCCGTTCGCTTCCTCGGTTTGGACGTCGATCTGGATGGCCTCGTCGACCGGTGTGCCGACATCGGACGAGACGTCTTTCGGGGCGGAGAAGTTGACGGGACCCCCATTTTCGATCGTCGGCTGGGGGCAGCTCAACCCCTCCTTCGCGAGTTGCAGCGCCTTCTTGGCGTCCGCTGCGGTCTTGTAGACGAGCACCTCCTCTTCGAAGAACGTCGGTCCGCTGGCGTCCCCACCAACGTCGAGATCGGGCTTCACCTGAGAGTTGACGCTGGGGCCGCCGCACGCGGTGGGCTTGCCTTCGCTGGACTGGAAGGGCTCGTCGATGTAGTCCGGCCCGAGGTCGGCGGCCGTGAGCAGCCGGCTCCGGATCGCCGACTCCGACAGCGCGCTCGAAGAGGATGCGGCCGACGAGGACGACGATGACGACGATGAGCTCGAGCTTCGCGACGAGGACGACGACGACGACGACGTGGAGTTCGATGACGATGCGCTGCTCGAGCTCGCGGCCACCGTCGACTTCTTGTCGTCGCCGCTCCTGAGGAGCAAGAAGGCGGCAATCACGACAATCACCGCCGCAAGCGCGCCGACGGCGATC
>JBEEGD010000487.1:0-23502 GCA_041166685.1 Acidimicrobiaceae bacterium
GACGCTTGGTTGGCGACGACGCAACACGAGCTGCGCGTCGGCGATTGGATCGACCCGGATCTCGGTGAGCGCACGCTCGAGAGTTGGGCGCTCGATTGGATGGACAACCAGCTCCACCTGAAGCCGAAGACGCGAGCGAGCTACGAGAGCCTGCTGCTCTCGCGGGTGCTCCCCGAGCTCGGCCACATGGCGCTCGTCGATCTGCGACCGAGTCACATCCAAGCGATGGTCAGTCGATTCATGACCGAGGGCGTGTCGGCGTCGCGGACGCGACAGTGCGTGATGGTCCTCTCACAGATCATGAAGGCGGCCGTCGCCGATGGATTGATCCGTGCGAACCCGTGCCTCGCTGTGAAGCAGCCGCGACTACCCAAGACCGAGATGCGCGTCCTCACATCGATCGAAGTCGAACGAGTCGCGGCAGAGGTGGACGACCGCTATCGGATCCTCGTCTACGTCCTTGCGTATTGCGGGCTTCGGTGGGGCGAGGCGATTGCGCTCACTCACGGCGACGTTGACCTCGCCGCCGGACGGATCCGCGTTGTTCGCTCGCTGGCCGACGTGAACGGACACCTTTACTTGGGTTCGACGAAGACCTATCAGCGGAGGTCGGTCGTCGTGCCGACCTTTCTGCGCGCCGCGCTCGAGGAGCACATGAATCGATACGGCGGCCAGGACGGCGGCGACCTTGTCTTCGCCGCACCTGAGGGCAACTTCATCCGCTATGGCAACTTCATCGCCCGGCAGAGGCACCCGGCCCTCGAGTTCGCCGGCGTCGAACGAACGGGTGTGCACATCCTCCGCCACACTTGCGCCAGCCTCCTGGTCTCCGCCGGCGCGCCGATTAAGGCGATCCAAGCCCAGCTCGGCCACAGCAGCGCCGAGATGACGCTTAGCCGCTACAGCCACCTCTACCCCGACGACCTCGACATCCTCGCCGAGCGGCTCGACGCGGTCCGAACGAGCGCGAAGCTCGACGGGCTCACGCAACGGCCGCGAGATGACAACGGTCTCGGCCGTGGCTGACACGCGTGCCACCATTGACCGCTCGTCACCAAGGCGTGCCAGTCGTTGTGGCACGCGAGTGGCACGACGAGCAGCTTGGCCAGTGACGGACAGATCGAGAAACGTCGCTGACCAGGTACAACACAACATGAGCCCCCGTAGCTCAGGGGATAGAGCATCGGTTTCCTAAACCGTGTCGCCCAGGTTCGAATCCTGGCGGGGGCGCAGGCAGTGGGCGCAAGCAAGCAAGGGGGGGGGCGCACGCGATCCAGGGCAGATAGCCGAGTCGCCGGTGCCGTGCGCCCCAACGCGGTCACGCGACCGGTGCGGACACGTACTCAGGGACTTGCGAGGTCGTCCTCGGTAGTGTGCCAGTGAGGCGGGCAGGGTCGGGCCGGGGGCGGAGGCGAGCCATGACCATCACGTATTCGGATCTCATCATCCGAGGGTTGACCCGCGAGCGCGACCGCATCGCGTTCGTGCAAGACGGAAAGGAAACGAGCTACGCCGCGGCCGCGGACCTCGTGGGACGGATCGGCCGCGTTCTTGTCGAGCGGGGGCTCGGCCACGGCGAGGGCGTTGCGGTGCTGTCGCCGCCCCGTCCTGAGGCGTGGTTCGTGATGTCGGCGACAAGTCTCGTGGGTGCTCGTCTGTCGGCCCTGCACCCACTCGGCTCGCTCGACGACCACCTCTATATGTGCGACGACGCCGAGATCCACACGCTGGTCGTCGACAGCAGCGCCGCCGAGCGAGCGAGCGATCTACGCGATCGGGCCGCGACCATCAAGAACGTCTTCTCGCTTGGCCCGTCACCAGACGCCGAGGATCTCATCGCCCTCGCCCAGAGTGCCGACACGACATCGCTGAGGAGCGACGCGGTCGAGAGCGACATCTGCTGGCTGATCTACACCGGCGGAACGACAGGACGGCCCAAGGGCGTGATGGACACGCACCGCGTGCTGGCCAGTATGGCGTTGACGGCCCTCGCCGAGTACGAGTTCCCGAACGACGTCCGCTACCTGGCCGCGTCGCCGATCACCCACGCCGCGGGGATGCACGTGGTGCCGACGCTGCTGCGGGGAGGCACCGTCTACCTGCACCACAAGTTCGACCCCGAGCAGTACCTGCGCACGATCGAGTCCGAGCGGATCTCGTTGTGCTTCGGGGTGCCGAGCATGGTGTATGCACTGCTCGACCATCCCGATCTCGACCGCACCGATCTGTCGAGCCTCGAGACGTTCCTCTATGCGGCGTCGCCGATGGCGCCAGCGCGCCTCGCGGACGGGCTCGAGCGCATCGGCCCCGTGTTTACTCAGTACTACGCGCAGTCCGAGTGCCCGGCCGCGACTGTTCTTGCGCAGCGCCACCACAACCCGTCGATCCCCGGTCGCCTTTCGTCGTGCGGCAAGCCCGTCGCGACGATCCGCTTGGCGTTGCTCGGTGACGACGGCAACCCTGTCGCCGCCGGCGACACGGGCGAGATCTGCCTCCAGGGCCCGTGCACGATGGACGGCTACTGGAACCAGCCCGAGTTGACCGCGGAGACGATCGTCGATGGCTGGGTGCACACCGGCGACATGGCGACCTGCGATGACGACGGTTTCCTGACGATCGTCGACCGCAAGAAGGACATGATCGTCTCAGGAGGATTCAACGTGTTCCCCCGCGAGATCGAGGACGTGCTCACCACGCACCCGGCCGTGGCCGGCGCAGCCGTCATCGGTGCGCCCGACGACAAGTGGGGCGAGGCGGTCACCGCCCTGGTTGTCCTCCGCCCGGGCCACGAGGTGTCGCCCGACGACCTGATCGCGCTTGTCCGCGAACGCAAAGGCCCGATCGCCGCGCCCAAGACGGTCGAGTTCATCGACACGATCCCGCTCACGCCGGTCGGCAAGGCCGACAAACGAACGCTACGCGCCCGCTTCTGGGGCGACGAGCAGCGTTCCGTTCACTAATCGAGCCGTGACGGCAGTACCGCAGGACGGATCCGCGATGGCGTACGGCACCGCGATCCACTCGACGTCGACGCCGGCAGGAAGCTGGCGTAGGTGGAGGTCGAGCGCGTCCTCGCTCGGCTCGGGGCCCATCGCAAGGTCGCCGGAGAGGAAGATCTTCAACAGCACCGGCTCACGTAGGTGTCCCGACTCGGCCAGCCGAGCCGCAACCGCTGCGTGCGCTGTGAGACCGCCGCGAGGAACACCTCCGGCGCGGAAGAGTGGCTGTACTCCTCCAGGAAGTGGTGCTCGACGACCCAGACAGTGTCGATGCCGATGTGGTCCGCGAGCTCGCACTGCTCGAGCGCCTCTCGAAGGACGCGTCCCTCGTCGCCATCTGTCCATGGACGCGACACTTGGTGCTCGAAGAACAAACCGATCTTCATCGTTGGACGGTGGCGGTGAACCGCACGGGGACGCAGTTGGGTTTGCGAAAGCCGAGTCCGTTGATGTGCGGGTCCGCCGTCGCTGACCCCGGTGGTCCTGGCGCCAGCTCGATGTCGGGTAGGCGATCGAGAATGGCGTTGAGCACGATGCGCATCTCGACGCGCGCCAGATGCATGCCGAGGCACATGTGGGGTCCTGACGCAAAACCCAAGTGCTGGCGCTCCGGACGATGCACGTTGAAGCGGTCGGGTTCGTCGAAATGCGTTTCGTCGCGGTTGGCCACGCCCAGGCACACGGTGACGTGCGCGCCGGCGGGGATGTCTACGTCCGCGATCGTGACGTCGCGCGCGACGAGCCGCGGGATGAACGGCACTGCCGGTTCCCAGCGGAGCAACTCCTCGATCGCCGCGGGGATCAAGCCCCGGTCGCCGCGCACTGCCGAGAGTTGATCGGGATGGGTGAGCAGGGCAAGCAACAGGCTCCCGATCGAGCAGTACGTGGTCTCCGAGCCGGCCGGCAGCAGTAGTCGCAGATACGACACGATCTCGTCGTCGGTGAGCGTTTCGCCATCGATCTCCGCGGTGGCCAACTCGCTGATGAGGTCGTCAGCCGGATGATCGCGCCGCGCTTGCACGATCGGCGTGAGCGTCTCCGCCAGTTGTCTCGATGCCTCGAGGCTTCCCTCGTAACCCGCGCCGACACTGGTCAACGTGAACGCGAGCTGCTGGAACCGCGGATAGTCCTCGAGCGGGAGACCCAAGATGCGGGCGATGACCTGAACGGGGAACGGGAACGTGAGCTCGTCGACCAACTCCGCCTCGCCCTTCGGCGCGAAGCGATCGACGGTCTCGTGGGCCAGCGGCTCGATCAGCTCGGTCTCCCAGCGCTCGAGCGTCTTCTGCCGAAAGGCGTGACCGGCCAAGCTGCGGAACCGGCGGTGCTCGGGCTCGTCCATCTCGAGGATCGTGTGACCCATCACCGGGCCCATGATGTTCTCGTAGACGCGCGAGGAGAACGTGGTGTTGTCGCGCAGCACGCGTGCACAGTCCTCGTAGCGCAGCACGGCATACCGCGGCGTACCGTCACCCGCGGCCGCGCCGGCCCCGGGATCAGGCACCGCGGCGCCTTCGATCACACCGCGCTCTCGACGAAGCGCGGCCAACGGTGTCCACGGGTCGCGGACATCACCCATCGTCGTCTCGAACGCCTGCTGCCCGGTGGTGCCTTCCATCGCCGTGCTCCTCTCCCAGGATCACCGACGGTCGCGGAGCGTACCGGGCTTACGCTTTGGCCGTGGATCCGCCGATGGAGGAGATCGACGCTGGCGACACGATCTGGCGCTTCGACACCTCCTTTCTGGCGTCGTCGTGGACCTGCATCTGGGGCCGTGGTTGTCTGGGCATCCTCGACGAGCCCGCGGAGCATCTTGGCCAGGGCTGCTGTTCCATCGGTGCGCATCTCGGCGACGAGGACGAAGCCCGCAACATCGCCGCGTTGGCCGCCACGATCGACCCGGCTCGCTTCGAACACCACGCGGATGCACGCGACGGAGGAATTTTCAGCGATGCAACCCGCATCCACACGCGGGTGGTCGACGGCGCATGCATCTTCTTCAACCGCCCAGGCTTCGCGGGTGGCGCCGGCTGCGCGTTGCACCTAGAGGCGATCGCGGCCGACGAGTCGCCCACCGACTGGAAGCCGTCCGTCTGCTGGCAGCTCCCGATCAAGGTCGACTGGGACCTGCGGGACGACGGTACCGAGGTAGCAACGGTTCGCCGATGGTCGCGGGCGGATTGGGGTGACGACGGCGCGACGATGGCGTGGTGCTGCACCGAGGGTGACCGCGCGTATGTGGGCGAGCGGCCGGTGATCGATTCGCTCGGCGAGGAACTCGAAGCGGTCGTCGGCTCCGAGGTCTACGTCGAGCTGCGCCGCCGGCACGCGCGCCGCTCAACGGCGGGCGGCTGAGCGGGGCGAGGCCGGATCGGCGATGGGCTCGGCAACGAACGACAGCGCCAGGCCCGTCATCGCTGCCACACACATCGTCCCCAGGTACAGGTCGCCGGGCCACGCGTCGTGGTGCACGACGCCGAGCGCGAGGAAGTACGCGCCCCACAGGGCGAGGGGACCAAAACCGCCGAGCAGGCGACAGCCGAGCGTGCTGCGGCCGGAGCGGTTGGTCAACGTGAGACAGATGTCGGCGGCCAACCCACCGACGAACGCGGCGATGACCGTGGCCCACGTCTGAAACTCGGAGAGGCTCTGTAGGCCAGCAGCGACCACGGTCCAGACCAGCGTCACGGACCCGAAGGGAAGCCGCCAGCGACGCAAAGCCATCAGGATCGGTGCCAGGAAAATGAAGTTCGTGACGAGGATCCTGGCCACCTCGGAGTACTCCACCGTGCCGGCCACGGACGGGTCGGCGGCGAGCGCTGGCGGCACTCGATCGAACCGGAGCGCCGGTGTCCAGTCGACGAACGCGGACAGCCACTGGAACATGAACGCGACCAGCGCGGTGAGCAGCGTCAGGGAGATGAGCGGCGGGAGCAGTTGACCCAGCGATCCGTTCTCCGGATACACGTCCGGCGCGTGCCAGCCCGATCGCAACGGTGCGCTGATGAGCAGCGCCGCGCCGACGAAGAGCACAAGATGGAACGGCGCGATGACGCGAGCCACTCCCGACTCCTCGCCGAACGCGGTGTGCCAACCCACATCGCCGAGAAGGCCGACGTTGGCGATGATGAGTCCCGCGACGGCCAGCGGGTATCGCAGCCGGGTACCGAGGAGGGGATGCATCGTCGTCTTCGCGTCGACATCGCGCCGATACAGATGCGGATTGCGCGTCAGCACCCAGGCGGCCGCGAGCGTGAACCCCAGGTACAGCAGCCCGTGCCATGGCGTGAAGAATCCGCCGAGCGCGCCGTTCTGCAGATTGATGTGGTTCCACCCATCCAGGAACAGACCGGCGATCAAGGTGAGCGACGCGAGCCCCGCGAGCAGGTCCTCGCGCCACAACGAGAACCGCTCTTCTCGTGCCAACCCACGTACCTCACCGTCCGCCGTCGCGAGACAACGTAGTGCCTCAGCCCGCAGCGACCTCTTGGAGCAGCGCGCGAGTGGCGGCGATCTCATCGGCATCGAAGGCGAACTCGAGCGCGGCGAAATCGGTGGCGCCAGCATCGGCGAACGCGGCCAGACCGGCGCGCACCTCGCCCTCGCTGCCGACCAGCGACACGTCGGCCGGCCCGCTCGCCCCCTCCGCGTCCATCACCCCGCGGTACGACGGCAGGTCGTTGTAGCCGTCGAGCACGCCCGCGATGACACCGCGCACGTCATCCGGCTTCTTCGTGACACACACCGGCACGCTGGCGATGATCCGCGGCGTGGGCCGGCCCGCAGCCGACGCGGCGGCGTCGAGCGCCGGCTTGATCTGTTGCGCAATGGCCTTCGGTCCGCTGAGCCACAAAATCGACCCGGCCGTGCGCTCACCCGCGAGACGCAGCATCCGCGGGCCCATCGCCGCGAGCAACACCGTCGGCGCTTCCGCGCCCGGCGCGCCACCGACGGCTTCGACCTCAGCCGACCAGATGTCGCCCGTGAACTTCACCGACCGTTCGGTCATCGCCGGCAGCAGCACCGACAAGTACTCGTCCATGTGCTTCGCCGGGTGCGCGAACGGGATCTTCAGCGTCGACTCCACGCTCGACTTGTGGGCGAGGCCGATCCCGAGTGCCAGTCGGTTGCCGATCGCCTCCTGCACGGTGAGCGCTTGGGCGGCGAGCATCAGCGGATGTCGAGGCCACGTGGGGATCACCGCTGTTCCGAGTTCGATGGTGCTGGTGCGAGCGCCCATCGTCGCGATCACGGTGAGGGCGTCCGGCACCGCCAGCTGAGCCAGCCAGTACGACGAGAAGCCGGCCGCCTCGGCCTCGGCCGCGTGGTCGACGATCTGGGTGAGTGGTGCCCCAACAGCGATGAGGCTGGAACCGTTGATCCCGATGCGCATCAACGCATCATGCCCGGATTGCGGCGAGCACGTCGGCGAGCGGCGCGTGGTCCGCGGTGTGGGCGTCGACGTGTGCGTATCGGACCTGCGATCCCGGGCCCAACACGAAAGTGGCTCCGAGCTGATTGACACGATCGCCGCTCTTCTTGACTCGATACCCGTTGCGGTGCGCCTGGCGCGCGCCCTTCAGGCTGCGAGGGTCGAACAGCAACTTGGCGAAGTTGACCTTCTTCACTGCGGCGGCCCGGGCCGCGATCGCGTCATCGTCCACGAGCACCGGGAAGGGCACCTGCTCATCCTCGACGAAGGATTGGGCGTACCGCTCGTTGCCGGTCCCGATGGCCACGACTTCGGCGCCGGCCGTCTGGATCTCGTCGTAGTGGCCACGCAACTGCGCGGCATGCTCTCGGCAGAGCAGTCAGCCGAAGTGGCGTAGGAAGACCAGGATCACCGGGCGATCGGCCCAGAAGTCACCCAATCGGTGGCGGCCACCATCGGCCGCGGCGAGTTCGACCTGTTCCAGTCGTTTCAGATCCATCGCGCGTTCACGCTACTGGGCGGCGTGCAGTTGCCGACGGTCACCTGAGCGCGGGCGCGACTCGTTCGATGAAGAGGTCGTACGTGTCCTTCGTGCGTGGCACCGGACCCATGTTCCAATCCGGCACGATCAGCTCGTCAACCCCGACGTCTCGATACCCGCGGACGATGTCGATGACTTCGTCAGGCGTGCCCACGATGACTGGGCGGCCGACGTTCTGCTGGCGCTTACCGGCCAGCCAGCTCTCGTCCTCGGACAAGAACATCAATGCCTGCGTCGACCGCGTGATCGTCGACGGGTCGCGCCCGACGTCGTTGCAGTGGCGCTCCAGGACTGCGGACTTCGCGGCGACGAGCGCCGCGTCACCCCACACGTTCCATTCATCCGCGTACGTCGCGGCGATGCGCAGCGTTCGCTTCTCTCCCCCACCACCGACGAGCAACGGAAGGTGCGCTTGCACGGGGGCCGGCTGACACGGTGCCTCGAACAACTGGTAGTGCTTCCCGTCGAACGTCGTGCGCGGGTTGTCGAGGAGCGACCGCACAACGGCACACGCCTCCTCGAATCGATCGAGCCGTGCGCGCGTGTCGAACAGCGGGATGCCGTAGGCCCGATGCTCGTTGAGCTGCCAGCCCGCGCCGAGACCCAGCACGACTCGACCACCACTCACATGGTCGACGCCCGCCGCGATGTTGGCCAGCACCGCGGGATGGCGGTACGTGTTGCCACACACGAGCGACCCCAGGCGCAGCCGCTCGGTGGCGGCGGCGAGTCCGCCGAGGACGGTCCAACACTCGAGCGTTGGACCGTCGAGAGGCGCGTCGCCCTCGGGATCGTTCGGCATGAAATGGTCCGCGAAGTAGAGGCCATCCCATCCTGCGGCCTCGCAGTGGCGAGCGATCTCGAGGACCTCCGCCCACGGCCGCATCGGGCTCGGCCAGATCGAAAAGCGCATGACCGCTGACCTTACGAGGGAGGAGGGGGGCGTTTCCCAACCGCGGTGCTAGGGACAAATGGCCCGGTCGGGTCATAGAACCACTGGCCCTGCGGTCGTACCCTCACCTTGACCGCCTCATCACCAATGGAGGCCCACATCCTCGAGACGGATCGAGCCAGGCAGGAGGCACCGGCGGGCGCCCCGACGGGGAGCACCGCCGACCTCGACGCGATCGATCGACCCTTCCGTCTGCGGGTGGCCTTCCAAGTTGTCGCCGTCCTGTTGACCTCAGTGGGCTTCGCGGTCATGTGGTGGTTCGACCTGCTCGGACCGATTCCGCTGTGGGAGCTCCTTGGGCTGCTCGTGGTGGCATCGCTCATCAGCCAAGCGGCCACCACCCGGTGGGGCGCGGGATGCTCGCGCCGGCAGCTGCACCAACGCATCGCGGTCCACGTCGCGATGACCACAGTCATCATCTACGCGATCGGGTGGGGACCGACGCTCGCGGTTGGCTACTTGGTGTCGGTGACCGGTGACCTCGAGATCTCGGGCTCCGCGGCGGCGCGCCCTTCGCTGATGTGGGGAACGGCGGGAATTGCGGCCGGCCAAGCCGCGATCGCCCTCGGGCTGGTGTCGACCCAGATCGACGAACCTCTCGTGCACGGCGTCGGCGCCCTCTCCGCGCTCGGCCTCGCGTTCGTCGTGTACCTGCTCGGCGCCAAGACCAAGGAGATCGAGACGGCCGACGCGGAGCTGCGGGGAGCAGCCGCCGACCTCATGGTGGCCAACACGGCCATGCGGGAGTTCGTCGCCATCGCGTCACATGAACTGCGCACGCCAACCACCGTCGTGAAGGGCTTCGCGTCGACAATGCAGTCGCATTGGGACTCGATCGAGGAGAGCGATCGTCGCACCTACCTCGACGCCATCGTTCGCTCGGCGGATCATCTGGCCCACCTCGTCGACGACCTCCTCACTGTCTCCAAGATCGATGCCGGCGTGGTCGAGACGCATGCCGAGGCCGTGCCGGTCGAGTGCAACATCCATCGGGCACTGGAGGATCTCGGCTACACGACCGACTTCGTTGTGTGCGTTCCTCCCAACCTCGCAATCTGCGCGGATCCCGAACACTTGCGCCGCATACTGCGCAATTACATCGAAAACGCCGTGCACTACGGCGCGCCGCCGTTCGTGGTGGAGGTGACCTGCGTCGACGAGCACGCTGAGCTGCGCGTGCGCGACCAAGGCGAGGGCCTACCCGCCGAGTTCCTTCCGAGAGCGTTCGAGAAGTTTGCGCAAGCGCTTCACGTCCCCGGCGCAGAGCGAAAAGGCACTGGCCTGGGTCTGTCGATCGTGCGGGGTTTGGCGCGTGCTGGTGGCGGCGACGCGTGGTACGAGCCAAATCAGCCGAACGGTTCGTGCTTCGCGGCCAGTTTTCCGCTTGCCTGAGATAGGTTCGCGAAGCCGTGGCTACAACGAAGACCAAAGTTCTTGTCGTTGTTGAAGACGATCCCGACATGCGCACGCTCATTCGCATCACGCTGGCGCGCGACCCGAGACTCGAAGTGGTTGGCGAAGCGGCCTCGGCCAAAGAGGCAATCGACTTGGCTCGCTCGATCGAACCCGGCCTCATCGTGCTCGATCACGCCATCGAAGGCGACATGACCGGTCTCGAAGCCGCGCCGTTACTCAAGGAAGTCGCGCCCAACTCGAAGATCTTGCTCTTCACGGCGTTCGATCTGGCCGCCGAGGCGCGCGCGGAGCCGGCAATCGACGCCTATCTGAGGAAGGACGAGCTCAACCTGCTTGTACCGACGGTCGAGCGCCTCCTCGACCTCGCCCCGATCACCACCTAGCTCTGGCGGATGGTGACTCGGCCGGCGACCGGGTCGAGCTCGATGGTCGCTCCATCAGGAACGCGAGCGACGGCCTCTGCGGCACCCACCAGCGCGGGAAGGCCGAGCTCGCGTGCAATGACGGCAGCATGCGACAACGGTCCTCCTTCCTCCGTCACGATCCCCCCGGCGAGGGCGAGAATCGCGTTCCAGGCCGGACAGGTGCCCACGGTGACAAGGATGTCGCCCGGCTCGAAACCGGCCAGCGCCTCCGACGGCGTGCCCGCCACGCATGCTCGACCGACAACCGACTCGTTGCCGATACCGACACCACACAACGGCTCGCGAGGACCCGGGGGCGTGAACCCGACGTCGCGGATGATCAGCATCGCCCGCAGCACGCGCCGCATCGCCGGCGGAGCTGCGCGCATCGGCAACTCGAGCGGTGGGCCGAGGGCCGCGGGCGCGAGCTGGGCGGAAAGTCGGCGGCGCTCGGCCAACCGGGTCACCGCATCTCTCGTGTGGCCCGCGAGCAACTCGTCGACGGTGAGCTCGACCGCATGCTCCGCGTCGGCGAGCTCACCGCGCTGCGCCAGTCTCCGCCCGTATTCGACCATCGCCCGACGGAGGAGACCTACCGGCCACGCGCCGGTCAACATCCCGTTGTCATCGCGGAGGCCGTACGTGGCCCGCGCATCCGCGAGCAACTGATCGAACTCGGGCTGGTCGGCCGCGGGAACCTGCGCGCGAACCGCGTCCTCGATTGCAGGGTCGATGACGGCCCCTGGCGTTGCGACCGGAGCGCGTTCCGGAAGTTCGGCGGCGCAACGCTCGTCGAGGTCGTACCCGGTCACGAGCCGCCACCGCGGCAACACCTGATCGCCGCGCGAGGCCGGTGATGAGCCGGCCAGCAATGCGGCGGCCTGCATGTCGGAGATTCCCCAATCTGCACACCGCGCCAGATACATGCCGGTCGGGATGAGGTCGGCACCGTGCAGCCGAAAGTGCTCGCGGTAACCCTCCTCCGCGTTCGCCAGGGCAGCGCGCACGTGATCGGTGAGTTCCGCTTCGTTCAGCGCGCGCGGATCAACGCAGTCGATGGCCGAGTTGCGGCGCTCCCAATCGCTGCGCTCGTGCGCGTACCAGTGCTCGGTCTCCGGGAGCCATCGTCGGTCTGCCACCGCGCGACGGGCCGCCCGGCTTCGCCGGCGAAACGCGGGCACGACGCGAAGCGCCAGCCACAGCGCGGGCGCCGGCGGCATGCGATTGGTCGCGGGCCCCACGAGCGGATCCGCCGTGACGAAGACGCGCCCGTGGACGAATGCCGGCTGCAGTGTGCGGACCGGCAGGCCGTAGTCGGCAAACCAACGACCCTCTCCGTGCACCATCCCTTGCTCGAGCAGCCGCTGATACTGCGGTGTCAGCGCGCGAGGAAAATGGTCGTGCAGCCCGCGCCAGTCGCCCTTGCCGGGAGCCACCCATTCCAGCGTCCCCGTCATGCCATCGATGGTGGTCACCGCGACGGGTTCTCCCGTTTCGATGCCGACACCAACACATCCACCGCCCACGCGCACCAATCGGCCGCGTCGGCCGCGGGCACGCCCGCCTTGTCATGCAGCTCGAGCAGCGCGGTCGACGACGTGAGCACGTCGGTCACGCCCAGCAGTCGGCGACCAGCGGCACTGTTCGGATCAATCCCCTCGTCCCGGACCCCTTCGATCATCGCGGCGTGCTTCGTCTCCCACCGCCGCCGGTGCAGGTCGCGCCCGACCGGCGACGCGAACTGGTTGCGGACCAGCGGGAGTTGGTCGGCGAGCTCGGTCCACGCCGCGGCCAACGTGCGGCCAAGATCCGCGAATGACCGCGGCAACCGAGCCGCCGTCGGCGTGACGACTCCGGTGGCGGCGGCGTCGAGCAATGCCTCCTTGGTCGGAAAGTACCGGTAGACGGTGGCCACGCCGACCTCGGCGCGCGCCGCGACGGCGGGCACGGAGATGGAAGCCGGATGCTCTTCCGCGACGAGCGCCGACACGGCTTTCACGATGCGCTCCCGGGTGGCGTGGCGGTGGTCCTCCCGCACGGCGCTCACCGCGGCTGACGAGCTGAGAGGATTCGTCTCACATATGAGAGGAAACCTCTCAACTGATCCGGTGTCAAGGGGGTCGCGGCCGTTTCGACACGCGATCGTCACTATTCGGGCCATTGACACCACTCTGCGTATGACCAAGTCTGAGCGAAACGACGCATTGCTCACGTTCGGGCGAAACGGGCCTTTGGGGGTTCGATGGGACGGCAGGGCAACTTGGAACACACCCGGGACGATCAACCATCAACCCGTTGGTCGCGGCGCCTCGTCGACCGGCTGGCCGCTCTCAAGCAGCGGGGCCTCAACCTGGTCGAGATCACCCTCACCATCGCGGCGTTCGTCTTCCTGCGTCGAGTGGGCGCCATCGCGTCGACGCCCCTGTGGATCTATGTCGCGCTCCTGCTCGGCGGGGGAACGCTGACCGCGCTGGCGTTCCGCTGGTGGGGTCCGAACTGCTCGACCCCACAGCTCTACTGCCGCGTCGGCGTCAACATGTTGAGTTCGACCGCGGTGATCTACGCCACCGGTTGGGGACCGACGCTCGCGCTCGGCTACATGTACATCGCCACGGACGGCATCAAACATTCGGGAGCACGGTCAGCCCGCCCGTCGCTGATCTGGAGCGTGATCGGAATCACCGTCGGTGAGCTCGCCATCGCCGTGAATGCCGTCCCCAGCTTCGTCAGCACGCCGGAGGTGCACGGCCTGGGTGCCCTCGCCGCGCTTGCACTTGGCTTCGCCATGCACACCGCGGGGGTCACCACCGCCGAGAAGGAACGAGCCGAGGCCGAGGTTCGTCGGTCAGAGGAACGCTTTCGCTCACTCGTGCAAAACGGAACCGACGTCGTCGCCGTCGTCGGACCCGCGGGTGGTCTGCAGTACGTCAGCCCGTCAATAGAACGGATGGGCTATCGCACGGACGAGTTCTACGAGCACGTCGGCGTCCTGCATCCCGACGACATCGATCAGGCAAAGCAGACCTTCACGGCGGTGCTCGCCAGCCCTGGAGAGCTGATCACCACCGAGATGCGCTTACAGCATGCGGACGGAAGCTGGCGCTGGCAAGACGTGAGCTTCACCAACTGGTGCGACGATCCGAGCGTCGAAGGCATCGTCGTGAACTTCCATGACGTCACTGACCGCAAGCATTTCGAGGATCAGCTCGCGCATGCGGCCTACCACGACCGTCTCACCGGCCTGGCGAACCGCGCCGGTTTCGTGCACACCCTGGAACAAGCCGCGGTACGCGCCCGTCGCGACCACCTCACCACGGCACTGCTCTTCCTCGACCTCGACCGGTTCAAAGTGATCAACGACACCTTCGGTCACAACATGGGCGACCACGTGCTCGTCGAGGTAGCCAATCGCCTCCGCGACTGCGTCCGGGCCGAAGACACGATCGGCCGCTTCGCGGGCGACGAGTTCACGGTCCTTGTCGAAGACGTGCAGCCCGGGCGGGCTGCCGACCTCGCGGACCGCGTCACCACCTCCCTGCGCCGCCCTTTCCACCTCCACGGCCGGGACCTGCCCGTCACCGCCAGCGTGGGCCTCGTGATCACCGACACGATCGAATCGCCCGACGACATGCTGCGCAGCGCCGACTTGGCGATGTACCTCGCGAAGGAGAACGGACGGGCCCGCTGGGAGCTGTTCGATCCGGAGATGGGCTCCAGCATCCTCGAGCGCTACCGCATCGCCGCCGAACTGCGCCACGCCATCGAGCAGGACCAACTCGTCACCTACTTCCAGCCCGAGGTGTCGCTCGCGACCGGCGCGGTGATCGGCTTCGAAGCACTCGTGCGCTGGGAGCACCCCGAACGAGGACTGCTCCTGCCCGGTTGTTTCATTCCGCTGGCCGAGGAGAACGATCTGATCCTGGCGATCGACCGGTACGTCCTCGGCAGCGCGTGCCGGCAACTCGTATCGCTTCAGGCGCTCAACGGAGCCGCGGCGCCGCTGTTCATGAGCGTCAACATCTCTCCCGACTCGCTCACCGCAGACGGCGTCGACGAGCTGCTCGCCGTCGTCGCCGCCAGCGGTGTCGACCCGACGATGCTGCAACTCGAGATCACCGAGCGCACCGCAGTGGCCGAAGCCCCGAGCTCCAGCGCGGCCATCGAGCGACTTCGACGACAAGGAATCCGTGTCGTCATCGACGACTTCGGAACCGGCTACTCCTCGCTCGAGTGCCTTCAGCGTCTCCCGATCGACGGCCTGAAGATCGATCTGGGCTTCGTTGCGGACCTCGACGTGACGCCCACTGCCACCGCCATCGTGAACGCGATCGTCACCCTCGGCCACGAACTCGGACTCCGTCTCACCGCCGAGGGCGTCGAGACGTCGGATCAGCTCGAACGGCTGCGAGCACTGGGGTGCGACAGCGCACAGGGCTTCTACTTCGCCAAGCCCCTCACCGCCCAAGCGGCGACAGAACTGCTCGACCCCACCAGGCTGGTCCACGAACTTTGGGTAGAGCGGATCTAGCGAAGCGACGCGAGCGGCACGAGCCGAGTCGACGGCACGACATCGTTCACCGACTGCCCCACCCAGCGCACACCGAGCACGCCGCGGTCGTGGCCCGCCATGCTCAACCAGTTGGGCATCCCAGGATCAGCGTGCGCGACGACAATGCGGACGGACCCGTCCGGCTCGATGCGGGCGGTGGCCGAGTTGAGCGTGACGGGGTGGTACCGGTAGTCGAGGGTCTCCATCCAGTGGTTGTGCAGCGCGACCATCCAGTAATCGCACGTCGGCGGAACGAACTCCACCACCAGCGCGTCGTCCCGCGTCAACTCGACGTACGCCATGTGCCACTTGATCTGCGGATCGGCGAACAGACGAGTGTCGTCCTCCTGCGCGTCGAAGAAGACGTTGGGATGGGCCGCGTTGCGCTCGGCCCACGACGCGCCGATTGACGTGATGGCGCGGACGTAGGCAACGCTTCCGAGCAGCGACGCCCGTAGGTGCGCGGCGGTCAGCGCCGGGGGTGGAGAGCCATCACCATCGAGCCGCTCGATCTGCAGTTCTGCGGGTGCGTCGACGCCTTTGTGCAGGAAGGTCTGGCGGATCGTCAGCGACGTGCTGTCGGGTTCGAGCGCCAGCCAGTTCCCGTCGTGCGGACGTTGCGACAAGAACACCTCGAACGTGCCGTCGGGCGCGATGTCGAGCTGGTGTTCGTGCATCGTCGTGCCCGTGCCCCGGCCGCCTTTGCCACCGAAGCCGCCGGCGTTGAACGTGTTGAAGCTGATCCAGCGCGCCTCACCCCGCGTGCCCCACACTCGATAGTCGTGACGGCCGGAGATCGACGACCCGAGGTACAGGTTGTCGGGGTTCTCGGCGACGATCTTGATCGTCTCGTGGCACACACAGATGAGCGCGGGGCAGGCGGGGTCGCCGTATTCGAGCCGACTCTCGAGCGACCCGCGCAGCAGGCGAGTGAGCATCCGGTAGCCCTCGGCGATGTCGAGGGGATCGTCGAGCCCCGGCCGCAGCACCTCTTCGCCAGCGGCTTTGAGCCCGTCGCAGAACTCGGCCCACGCCGCGCCCGACACGACTTGGGCCTCCGCATCGTCAGCCATCGCGTTCCTCCCTCCCGAAGCGTCGACGGTATTCGGCGAATCGCTCGCGCACCGCGGCTTCATCAAGCCCGAATTCTTCGGGTTTGGGCTCGTGGCCGCCGCGCCCGTGGCGCGGGTTCTCATCGAGCCAGGCCCGCATCGCATCCTCCGCTCGCGCGGTGAGCGGCCACCCGAGCCGGTCGTAGATGTGGCCCACGGTTCCGATCGCGTCACGTGCCAGGTCATGCATCCAAACATCGATGAACGCGTCGGTGCCGAACGTTTCGCGAGCAGCCATGCCGCGATCGACGCCTTCCGCCCACAGTTCTGTTTGCCGAGGGCCGAGGTCGGCGCGGTCGAAGTCGTCGGTGCCGAACGACCGGACCACGGCGACAAGGCTGCACACCGACGAGAGCGCGGCGAACGGGTCGCGATGCGTCCAGATGAACGTCGCATCGGGGAACGCAGCGCGCACCGCGGGGAGACAGAACACATCCGGCGGGTTCTTCCACGCCCAGCGCGTCGGAGGGCAGTGCCACTGCAAGAGCTGTTGCACTTGGCGCTGGAAGCGGTACGCGTCGGTCATGTCGCACGCCAAGAGCCACTCCTCATATGAGGGGACATGAGCCTGACCTTCGAACTGGAAGGCGCGGAAGCTCATGCCGGTCAGGTCCAGCGCTTCCGAAGGACTGACCGCAGTAGCGAAGTACAACTGCGGCAGGACGGGCATGAGCTGATGGCTCATGTCGATCCCCGCTTGTGTCGCGGCGATGCGTGGATCGTCGGTTGCAGTGACCGCCTCGGGCGGAGGCGTCGGCTCGGTCTCCTCCCAGGTCCGCAACGACCGGCTGTCGGGGTCGGCGGCGAGCAGATGCGCGAGCGCGGTGGTGCCCGTACGGGGCAGGCCCATCACGATCACGGGCCGCCGAATCTCCTCGGCGCTGATGTCGGGGTGGCGTGCGTGCCAATCGACGACCCGCAGTCGTTGCGACAGCAGATGGCTGATGCGACTCTCGTGGACGGCCACGCCGACGTCGCTGAGGTTCGCTTCTTGGTTCAGTGCGTCGCAGAAGACGTCGAGCCCGTCGCGCCACAAGCCCTCGCCGAAGTCGTCGAGCCCGGTCGTCGTGATCGCGGCTTCGACGAACGCGTCAGCGGACAGGACCACTCCCGTTGTCTAGCCGGTGTCGTACGTGTGATGAGTGGGCCGGCGCCCCAAGAGCATGAGAGCATGACTCGAGAGGCGCCTGCAGTTGCAGCGTCGTCGACAGGGGGAGGAACTGCGATGCCATTCGCAGACGTCAACGGTCAGCACATCTACTTCGAGGATTCCGGCGGCAACGGCACCGCCGTGATTTTCAGCCACGGGTTCTTGATGGACCACGAGATGTTCGAGCCGCAGGTTGCGGCCCTCTCGGGTGAATTCCGCTGCGTCACGTGGGACGAGCGCGGCTTCGGTCAGACCGAGGCGAAGGGCGATTTCACGTACTGGAATTCAGCCGACGACGCGCTCGCGTTGCTGTCGCACCTCGGCATCGAGAAGGCGTTCCTCGTCGGCATGTCACAGGGCGGCTTCCTGTCGATGCGCGCTGCGCTGCGAGCCCCCGATCGTGTCCTCGGCCTTGTGCTCATCGACACGCAATCCGGTCTCGAACCCGAGGAGGCCCTGCCGCTCTACAGGGGCATGGCCGACGAGTGGACGACGAAAGGGCCTTCCGACGAACTTGCCGGCGCGATCGCCGGCCTGATCATGAGTCCGGGATACGACCACTCACACTGGGTGGACAAGTGGCAGGCCCGCCCGAAAGAATTCCTCCGAGAGCCATTCGAGACGCTGGTGAATCGCGACGATCTCACTGATCGGCTGCCAGAGATCACGGCGCCCGCCATCGTCTTCCACGGTGAAGCGGACGCCTCGATCCCGATGGACAAGGCGGAACAGCTCTTGAAGGAGTTGGGCAACTGCGAAGAGCTCGTGCGCATACCGGGCGCCGGCCACGCGTCGAATCTCAGCCACGCCTCCGAGGTGAACGGTCCGCTCGCGGACTTTCTCCGCCGTCACCGCTGACGATCATCTCGACTTCCTGAAAGCGAGCGGGCTCACCACCGTCCATGCGGCACCCTGTCCGGATGGCGATCGAGGTTCGAGGGCTGACAAAGGTCTTCGAAACCGGACGCCGCCGCGCCCGGCGCCGCGTCGAAGCGGTGCGAGACATCTCCTTCACGGTCGAAGCGGGCGAGCGCGTCGCGTACATCGGGCCGAACGGCGCCGGGAAGTCGACGTCGATCAAGATCCTCACGGGCATCCTGCATCCGACACGGGGCGAAGCGACAGTGCTCGGAGTGGTGCCGTGGCTCGATCGACGCCGTCTGGCGGCGAGGATCGGAACGCTGTTCGGGCAGCGTTCGTTGCTATGGCTCGAGCTGACACCGCGCCAGTCGTACCGGATGTTGGCGGCGATCTACGACCTCGATCGATCGCGCGAGCAGGCTCGCGTCGCGGAGTTGGCCGAGCTGCTGGAGGCGGGCGACCTGTTCGACATGCCCGTGCGCAGCTTGTCGCTCGGACAGCGGATGCGCTGCGAACTCGCAGCCTGCATGTTGCACGAACCCGAGGCGCTGTTCCTCGATGAACCGACGATCGGCCTCGATCTGTTGGCCAAACAGCGCTTCCGCGAGTTGCTCGTGCGACTCAACACCGAACGCGGCACGACGATCTTCCTCACGTCGCACGACGTCGCCGACATCGAGCACGTAGCCCGCCGGGCGATCGTCATCAACCATGGCTCAGTGATCTACGACGATGAGGTCGCCGCGATGCGGCGCGCCCTGATGGCCACCAAACTCATCGAGATCGGGCTGGCCGAGCCAGTCCCGCCGCTGTCGATGGTCGGCGTGACCGTGCTCGAGCACAGCGAGACGGCGATGAAGCTGGTCGTCGACACCACCGCGACGTCGATCCGGGACGTCCTCGATGCGCTGCTCACGGGTCCGTCCGTCGCCGACATCTCTGTCGTCGACCCACCGCTCGAGCAGGTCATCGCCGAGATTTACGGGTTGCCCCAACGATGAGATCGCGCGCGATGACGGTCACGACACGCACCGCGGCCCAACGGGTGCTGGCCGAGCGCGGTGGGCTCGTCGTCGCGGTCGGGTTCTATATCGCGGTCGTCGCGGTGCTCGCCGGACTGTGGCGCGTGGCGGCCGATGCCAACGGCGGAAGCGTCGCGGGCTACAGCGCCATCGCGCTCACTTGGTACATCGTCACCTCGGAGGCGTGCACGGTCGCGCTGAACATCCGCATGATCGACGACATCGGTCGCGACATCAGCTCTGGAGCGGTGGCCGTCGAGCTGCTGCGGCCAGCGTCGGTGCTGGGCGTGCGAGTGTCGGCCGAGATCGGCCGCGCGCTCCCCCGCCTCGCGGCGATCGCCACCACGGGCGCGGTGCTCGCGACGATCACCGCTGGGGGCCCACCACAACCCAGCGCTCTCGTTTTGGCGGTGCCCAGCCTGGTGCTCGCGATCGCGTGCAACATCGTCACCCAGCACGCGTTCGCCGCCAGCGCGTTCTGGTTCCGCGATGCCGGGTCGGCGTGGTTCTTGTACCAGAAACTCGTCTTCGTCCTGGGCGGCATGCTCATCCCCCTCGAGCTGCTCCCCAACTGGCTACACACGACTGCGTCCGTGTTGCCCTTCCAGGCGATGTCGTACATTCCTGCTCGCCTCGCGTCAGGCCACTTCGAACCCGCCCTCTTGCTCGAGCAGGTGGGTTGGCTGGCAGTGTTGTGGCTCGCGGCGAGCGCGGCGTTCCGCTCCGGAGAACGACGCCTGCAAGTGGTCGGCGGATGAGAGGGCTCCTCGCCACGATGCGCAACGCGCTGGCCGAGGCGGGGTCAAAGCGCGCCGCGTTGGGGTCGCAGATGTTGGTGATGGCCGTCAACGACCTCGTGTGGGTCGTGTTCTGGGTGCTGTTCTTCCGACGCGTCGGCACGATACGCGGGTGGAACATCGACCGCCTGCTGTTGCTGCAAGCCGTGCTCACCACCTCCGGCGGTATCACACTCGGTCTGCTCGCCAACGCCCGCCGGATCGGAATCATGGCTGTCGAGGGCGAGCTCGATGCAGTGCTGAGCCTGCCGGTCCAGCCGCTCGGCTACCTGCTGTTGCGGCGAATCGAGCCGGTGAACCTCGGCGACCTCGCGTTCGGTCTCACCCTCTTCGCCGTCGCCGGATCGCCGACGATCGAACGCACAGCGGTCTTCGTCGGTGTGGTCGCGGCGGCATCGATGTTGATGACAGGGTTCCTGATCCTCACTGGGTCGCTGGCGTTCTTCGTCGGCCGCAGCGAAGGCGGCGAGCTCGGCTTCCACACGATCCTGTTGCTCGGGTCGTATCCGGTCGACGTGTTCGCGGGCGTCGCGAAGGTGATTCTGTTCACCGTCGTGCCGGCGGCGTTCGTGTCGTCGGTGCCGGCGCGGCTCATCGACTCGTTCGACGTGACACAGGCCGCATGGCTCGCCGTGGTCGCCTTCGTGTTCGCATTCGCAGGTTGGGCCACGTTCACACTCGGCCTGCGCCGCTACACGTCCGGTTCGGTGTGGACACGCGCGTGACGTCTAGGTTGCGCGTGTGCCCGGCGAGGACGACATTGACGTCGCCAACATCACCGTCGACCGCGCCTCTCACGTCGAGGTGACCTTCACCGACGACAAGGTGTGCCGGTTCGGGTTGGAGGAGCTGCGCAAAGCGTGCCCATGCGCGGCATGCCGCGGCGCCCGCGACCACGGTCAGGCGTCGTGGCCACCTCCAGGCCGGCCGGAAGCCGACCTGGCGATCACCGATGCGCATCTCGTCGGCGCGTACGGGCTCGGCGTGCTGTGGAGCGACGGTCATTCGACCGGCATCTACCCGTTCCAATCGTTGCGCCGTTGGTGCGAGGCCGGCCGACCGGCCGCTGGCTTCCCTGCGGACTCCGGCCTTCCGGGTTGAGCTCGGGAGCGTTCTATTTCGCTCCTTCAGTCGAGGCGCTCGACACGGTTCTTCGGTAGCGCGGTTACGCCGTAGGCGCGGGCACGCTGCTGTTGAAGATGTCGTCGACGATGAGCCACGACCCATCGGATTGCTTGGCAAACACCTCGATGTACTTCCCGCTGTCCTTCTGCGGCCCGTCGGGCGTAGGGATGTCCATCTCGTAGCGACCGACGGCCACGCACAAATCGGGGGTTTCGTGCACAGTGAGCAGGTTGAACTTCAACTGTGCGCCGGTTGCCACGAAACCCTTGACGAAGCCCTCGATGTCCGAGCGCCCCTCGACGATGTCGGCGTTCGGGGGCATCAGCCGGGCGTCCGCCGTGTAGGTGTTGGCGACGCCGGACGCGTCACCGCCGTTGAACGCCTCCAACCACTTCTTCTCGGCTGCTTCGATGGCTTTCTTGCTCATGGTTCGACTCCTCGTCTTGCTGGTCCGCCGGCGCACCCTACGCCTGTTCGCCGCGCGGCGCGTCGGGAACACTCACGACGAGAATCCGTGCACGACCACGTGGTCTCGGGCAGACTGCCGCCGGCGCGGGCACCCGGCCTGGCGTGAGAGGCGGACACAGGAGGCGTTGGCGAACTCATGACAAGACGATGGTTGGCACTTGTCGCGGTCGGTGTGGTGGTGCTGGCGGCGTGCAGTAGCGACAACAAGAAGTCCGCCACGTCGGCGGCGAGCAGCAGCGGCGGCGGCGCGCAAACCGTGCCGGTCGGCGTCGATGCGAAGGTAACCGGAACGCCAGTGGCGTTCACGACGTACTTCCCGAACGACGCGACGTTGCACGCTGGCGACACGATCGACTTCAAGGAGACCTTTACCGGCGAGCCGCATACCGTCACGTTCGGCACGCTCGTCGACCAAGGCCTCGCCAAGTTGGATCCGAACGCGCAGGACGAGCCCGCGGAACTGAAGAAGATTCCGGATGTTTTCCCGCAGGGCCCCGGCGATGCCACCCAAGTCTCGGCACAGCCGTGCTTCCTCGCCACCGGTGACCCGCCGGCGAGCGACGCGTGCTCGAAGGATCAGCAGAAGCAGCCGGAGTTCGACGGCACGCAGACGTACTACAACAGCGGGTTCTTGGCCGACGGTGACCACTTCAAGGTGACGCTCGCCAAGACCATCAAGCCCGGTACGTACAACTACTTCTGCGTCATCCATCGCGGTGGCATGACGGGCAAGATCACGATCGTGGCCGCCGACGCGAAGGCGCAGACCGCCGACGAGGTCAAGAAGGCCGGCGACACCGCGGTCGCTGACGCGGTGACCAAGATCAAGCCGATCATCGACGCGATCAAGGCTGGCACGCTTCCACCGTTCATCCCCGCGGCCGCGCCCGGGTCGGTCATCGCCGGCGGCGGGAGTCAGGACCAGCCCGGCACGATCCCGACGTTGTTCGGGCCCGACAAGGCGAACGTCAAGGTGGGTGACACGGTCACGTGGACGGTCGTCGGTCCGCACACGATATCGTTCGGGGCCTCGGAGGCGTTGAGCACCTACATCGCGAAGGCACCGGACGGCGCGGTGCACCTCACCGCCGACTCCTTCAAACCGGCTGGTGGCGCAGGCCAGCCGCAAGGGCCGCCAGGGGGAGGAGGCGCCGCGAGCGGGCCGCCCGGACCTCCGACGCCCATCGACGGCGCGTCGTTTGACGGCACCGGGCTGCACAACTCGGGTCTCATCCTTTCGTTCCCGCCGAACCTGTTCAGCTACTCGGTGAAGTTCACGAAGGCAGGCACCTTCGACTACAAGTGCCTCATCCATCCGGACATGAAGGGCACCGTCAACGTCACCTAGCACTCTGCGCCCGGTCCGTCGGCGAGTTCGACGGGCCGGGCGGTTGCTACTCGGTGCAGTGGCCGTGCTGCTTGCAGCCGACCCAGTTCCTGTTGTCGCGGCGATCGCTCCTCCAGCGGTCGCCGCGCCCTCAACTCCGGCCACGACAATTCCCACCGATCCGGCGACCAGCGATCCGAGCGGCCACCCGTCGAGCCACGAGGATTCCGTCGGCTTGAAGCTCGTCGCCGCGCCCGATGGCGACATCCCGGCGGGCGCGACGTGTGCGCGAGGCGCATCGGTGCGCGAGGAGCACATCGCCGCGCTGGCCGTGGACATCACCCTGA
>JBEEGD010000488.1:0-3061 GCA_041166685.1 Acidimicrobiaceae bacterium
GAGCCCCGTCATGTGCAGCATCCTCACCTTCCATCCGGGATGGGCATCGGGCTCGATGTTCACGTAGTAGTCGCGCTGGTCGCAGTAGAGCACGTAGCTCCCGGAGCTCACGACCGTTCCGGACACCGGCGCCCGGATCTCCGAATCGGGATCGACGACGACGTCCGCTGATGTCTGCGAGCCGGTGCCGCGGCCGCGATCCTCCAACGTCACGGCGTCGACACCGGGAAGGGCTTCGAGCTGTTGGGCGCCTTCGTCGTTGGACTGGTGGAAGCCGACGTGTTCGACACGCGACGACGGATATCGCAAGGTCACGTCGCTCGCGAAGGCGAACGGGATCCAGGCCTGCTCACTGACGTGACGGCTGGGCGGCGCCAGCGCAGTGGTCGTCGTCGCGGTGGGCATCGTCGTGGTGGTGGGCATCGTCGTGGACGTGGTGGTCGGCGCCACCGTGGTCGACGTCACGTGCTCCGACGATCGCGCCGCGTTGGGGGTGCTCCCGGCCGAGCTACACGCCGAGACCGCAAGCAGAACGACGAGCAGCCGCCGCCTCATCGGGCCGTGAGCGCGTCCGCGATGGCGGCGACCGCCTCGCGTCCGTAACTCATGGACTCCTCATATCCATCCCTGAATGGTACGGGCAGGTAGCCATGCCACTCGGGCGCGATCCCAGCGACCAGCACGTGCGTCCCCTCGCCGCCCGCTCGTTCCTCGATGGAGCGTCCGAGTGCGTGGAACCCCTCGCCGGGAATCGACACGAGCCGCAACGGCCCGATCGACCATTCGACGAGCTCGATCGGGACGCGCCGCCCTTCGCGCCCTCCCGTGAGCAACGTGGACCCCAGCGTCACCTCGACCGTGCGATGACGCTCGACCGTCGGGCCGGACGCGTCGATCGGTGCAGCCTCGCCGAGCACCGCGTCGACGCCCTCGGCCACATCACGGCCGAGCTGTTCGGCCTCGGCAAATCCGTCACGGGAGCAGTCGTTGTCCTGCCGGTGGACATGATGCGGGTTCACATCGCCGAGGGCACCCGACAGCAGCACCGCGGTGCCTCCGGCCCGCTGTTCGAGCGCGGCCCGGAACGGACCGACCCAGTCACTCGACACGGCGACGCACTCGGGACCGAGCGCCACCGGATGAATCGCGATGTTGGCCAGCGTGCCGAGCCGCACTCCGTCGAGATCGAACACATCGAGCACTGCGAAGCTCGGTTGATACGGCAGACCTCGACGATTCACGGAAAGACCGTCGGGGAGCGGCCAGCGGCCGGCGCGCAACCCCGCGGGTGCCGCAGTGGAGGCGGCGGCGCGCGCCGCCGCGACGCAACGTTCGACCAGCAGATCGCGATAACCCTCTGGTGTCACCCACCCGAGTCGATCGCTTCCGGCGAGAGTGCTCGGACCGGCATGCGTGTGCACACACGATGTGAGCACCGCGCCGAGCTCGAGGCCGAGCGCGCTCGCGACGGATTCACGGATCGGCCGCGCGAACTCCGGCGACAAGCCCAAGAGATCGCACACGAGTAGGCACACCGAGCCGTGCTCGCCCTCGAGGAACAGGGCGCGAACCTCGAGGTCGTCATGCACTTCGTTCGCGGGTTGATCGTCGATGAAGCCGGCGAGCTGCACGGGCGTCGGCGGAGTGATCAGCGCCGACCCGAACCCAACGCTCAAGGTCGTCGTCACGCGACCTCCACCACAACCCGACCTTTCGCCGCGCGGTAGGCCGCCTCGACCACCGCGACCGCGGCTCGACCATCCGCCGCGGTGATCGACGGTGCGCGATCCCCCGCGACGGCCGCGAGAAACTCGCCAAGCGGCGAGCCGGTGTGCTCTGGCAATGCGATGCGCTCACGGTCGCCGTCGAGACGGAACACCGTGAGTGGGGCGCGCCCATCCATGTGCAGCGTGCCCAGCGTGCCGATGACGGTGAGCTGGTGGTCAGGGCCGGGCCGCGACGACCAGCTCGCGTGCACACTGCCGATCGCGCCGTTGCCGAGGCGCACCACCAGCTGGGCGTCGGTCTCGACATCGCCGGCCAGTCCGTTGATCGCGGCCGAGACTTCGACGATGTCGTCCCGGCACACGTAGCGGACGAGGTCGATGACGTGCACGCCCAGATCGATCAGGCAGCCCCCGCCTGACGTGCTGCGCTCGAAGAACCAGGTCGCGCGCGGCGCCCACGCCTGCGGGCCACCGTGGCCGAAGGCGGCGCGCACGCCCGTGACGTCGCCCAATCGCCCATCCCGGACAATGTCGTGAGCGGCGACGAATGGAGCGGCGAACCGCGTGTTGTGAAAGGGCACGAGGACGACACCGGCCTTGTCCGCGGCACGGATCATCTCGTCGGCATCGGCCACCGTACAGGCCATCGGCTTGTCGACGAGCACGTGCTTGCCGGCCGCCGTGGCGGCAAGCGCGACCTCGACGTGCTGCGCGTTGGGCGCGGCCACCAGCACCGCGTTGACGTCGTCGCGGCCGACGGCATCCTCCCAACGATCGACGATCGCGCCGCTCCCCCACTTGTCTCGAGTCGCCTCGGTCGACGCCCGCGAGCGGCTCGCGAACGCGGTGATCTCGACGCCCTCGGCGCGGAGGGCGGGGAGATGGATGTGGTTGGCCGCCGTCCCGCAGCCGACGATCGCGAACCTCACTCGAGCACCTCGTCCGCGGCCTTCCGCACGGCCGCCGCGATCTGGTGGCAATCCGCATCCGTGTAACCCACGCCGATCGGCACGATCACCGAGCGAGCGACGAGCGCCTCTGTGCGCGGACACAGTCCTTCGCCGTAGGTCCGGTCAGTGGGATGCTCCGCGCAGCACCACGGCCCGCCTGTTCGGGAAGCCGTGCGCATCGCGACCACCGCCGGGGTCAAGTACACCGGGCGCCCGCGGTACATCTGCGCGCAGGGCACCCCTTGGTCCCGCACCGCCGCGGCCAACCGCTTCGCACCGGCGGCGTCGGACAAGAACCACGTGATGCTCGACGATCCGTCCCCGTCGGGATCCGGCACGCGACGCCGCACCAGGCCGGGAACGTCACCGATGTCGTCGAGGATC
>JBEEGD010000489.1:0-4046 GCA_041166685.1 Acidimicrobiaceae bacterium
CCGGTCGGTCGCCCGCGGCCCGGAAGTACTCCAGCCCGCGCAGCACGTCGTAGTGCCACTGGGTCGGGAAGGAGAACTGGAGCCAATCCGGGTCGACGACGTCCCCCGTGCTCAGCCGCCGCAACAGCCCGCGCGTCAGGAGATACTCCTCCCCACGTCGGCGTGCGGACAGGCCGGCCGGAGTGCCGCCACCGGCCCCCTCCTGAGCGAGCAGACCCTCCAGCACTCCGATCGTGGTGTGGAACGACGAGCGCACCGAGCCGTTCTCGACCTCGCAGTTCCAGCCGCCGTCCTCCAGCTGCTCCCCGACCAGACGGTCGACAACGGGGCTCATGTCCAGACCGAAGTAGGCCCCGATCGCGACGGTGCGGCCGTTGATGCAGGGCTCGACCTCCCCGTCGAAGAAGCGTTGGCCCGCGTGCTCCCAGCGAGAGTTCTCCCGGACGAGCGCGACAGTGTCGGTTGCCTGCGGGGAGTGCGGTTCGAGGCCGAAGTGGCGCAGGAGATCGAGGGTCGGCAACGTCGGCGTCCACGGTTGCCCGACCGACTCCGACCACTGGAACCCGGCGGGGAAGCAGGCACCACCGGCCCATTGACCGTCCGCATCGCGGAGCGACAACAGCCGGGCGCCCCAGCCCTCGGTCGCCACCTTCGCCCGCTCCCGGGCCACGTCGTCGGGGGGCGCGTCGGAAAGGTCCCGCAACACTTGCCAGCGGATGGCGGGGTCACCGTCGAGGAGCCAGTCGATCACCGTCATGCAGTCGAGGCTATTGCCGCCGGCGGCTGACGAAGCGCAGGCCGTAAGCGCCGAGCACGATGCCGATGCCACACGTCCACAACCACCACTCGTCGTGGTGGCGGCGTAGGTCGTCGCGGAAGAACACCGACAGGACGATCAGGGCAAGCAGCCACAGAACGATCCCGGCGAGCACGAGAGGGCGCTCGTCGACTTCCAGCGGTTCGGGGTCGGGGCGCCGCGCGATCTTCGGCATGGCATCACCATAGAGCTGCCCGATCATGGAAAACTTCGGCCGCCGCGATGTGACCGGGGAGGATGCGGGATGACGACAACGACCACTGAGACGACGTCAGCGGGGCGACCGCGAGGTGGCGGGCTCGATGGCTACTTCCGCATTGGCGAGCGCGGGTCGACCGTCGGTCGCGAGCTGCGGGGTGGCCTCGCGACCTTCTTCACGATGGCTTACATCATCGTGCTCAACCCGATCATTCTCAGCTCGGGCGTCGACAAGTTCGGCCACCACCTGAGCTTCCCGCAGCTGTCGGCGGCGACAGCGCTGATCGCCGCGATCATGACGATCATCATGGGCGTCGGCGGCAACTTGCCCTTGGCCATCGCCTCCGGCCTCGGGCTCGATGC
Organism: Acidimicrobiaceae bacterium; assembly: GCA_041166685.1. GTDB lineage: Bacteria > Actinomycetota > Acidimicrobiia > Acidimicrobiales > JACDCH01 > DASUCS01. The sequence goes on from JBEEGD010000489.1 coordinate 1,379, forward strand.
CCTCGTTGCCTTCCAGATCGCGCCGACGATGTCGTGGCCGGATGCGATGGGTCTGGTCGTCATCGAGGGCCTCGGCATCTGCCTGCTCGTCGTCACCGGGCTGCGCCAGGTGATCATGGATGCCATCCCGCTGCCGCTGAAGCAGGCGATCAGCGTGGGCATCGGGCTGTTCATCGCGTTCATCGGCCTGGTCGACTCAGGCTTCCTCGCGCGCACTGGCGCGCCGCCCGTGCCCGTAGGCCTCGGCGCGGCGGGCAGCGGTGAGCTGATCGGCTGGCCCGTCGTCGTGTTCGTCGTCGGCGTGCTGCTGACGATCATCCTGCTGACCCGCCGGGTGCCAGGCGCCATCCTGATCTCGATCGTCGTCTCGACGATTCTCGCGGTGATCATCGACGCGGTCGCTGACGTGCCCGCGTTTCCCAAGCCCGGCAACTGGGGCAACACGACACCGACCTGGCCGGGCAACGCGACGTCGACGCCGGACCTCGGGCTGATCGGTCACTTCTCGCTCGGTGGTGGGTTCCACCACGCGGGCGTCATCACGGCGATCGTGTTCATTTTCACGCTCATCCTCAGTGACTTCTTCGACGCCATGGGCACCATCGTCGGCATCTCGACCGAAGCGGGTCTGCTGACGAGTGACGGGCGCGTTCCCAACATCGGCCGGGTGCTGTTCATCGACGGTGCGGCAGCGGTAGCGGGTGGGGTCGGGTCGGTGTCGTCCAACACCGCCTTCATCGAGTCGGCTGCTGGTGTCGGCGAAGGTGCCCGCACCGGGCTGGCGAGCGTCTTCACCGGGCTGTTCTTCGTGATCGCGTTGTTCTTCACACCGCTCTACGCGATGGTCCCGTCCGCGGCTGCAACGCCGGCGCTCGTTGCCGTCGGCTTCCTGCTCATGACGCAGGTCCGGGGCATCCCGTGGGATGACTACGCCATCGCCATCCCGGCGTTCCTGACGATCGTGCTCATGCCGTTCACCTACTCGATCACCAACGGCATCGGCGCGGGTGTCATCTCCTACGTCGTGCTCCGCGCGGCACAGGGTCGTTGGCGCGAGCCGCACGTCCTGCTCTGGGCGATCGCCGTGCTGTTCGCGGCGTACTTCGCCCTGCACCCCATCAAGCAGGCACTCGGAGTGGCATAGGCGTCAGCGGTAGTGCGTGAAGCGGGCGCGGAACGCACGGCGTGCACGGACGAAGGCGACGGCCAGCAAGAGCAGCCAGAGGCCGATGCCCACGTAGACGCCCGGCAGATAGCCCGGCGCATGCTGTTCGAACGGGCGGGTCGCCGCCTGGTTGTTGGTGATCGCCTTCCACAGTGACGGCGCGAGCAAATCGGTCACGACGAACGCGACCGCGCCCGCGAGGAACATCCGCAGCACGCGGCGGCGCCCACGCGAGAGGGCAGCCAGGCCGACGGCGATGACGGGCAGCAGCCCGACGAAGAGGCCGAGCAGGAAATCACCCGCGTGCGATCCACCTGTCAGGTCGCCGACCCGCCGCGCCCACCACGCGCGGCCACCGTTGCCCGCGAGGAGCAGCAACGCGATGACGACGATGATGCCGAGGAGCCATGGACGGCGTCGAGAAGGGCGGGACGCGTCGCGAGCCTGGCGGCGCGCGAGTGGTCCACCCGGAGAAAACGTCACGGCGCCATTGTCGCCCCTGCGGGGAGCACGCCGGTGCGTGCGACATCCCCGAGGAAGCGTGCAGATTCACGAACCGTGCGCTCTTGCGTGGCCCGGTCCACACCGATCAGACCGAACGTGGGGCCGTATCCGAGCGACCACTCGAAGTTGTCGAGCAGGCTCCAGTAGAGATAGCCGCGGATCGGCAGGCCGTCACTGAGAGCTTCGTGAACGGACACGAGCCCACGCTCGACGAACTCGATGCGTTCGTCGTCGTTGGCAGTCGCGATGCCGTGCTCGGTGACCACCAGATCCTTGCCCGGGTGCATCGCGGCCGCCCGTCGCAGCGTGGCGCCGATCGCCTCCGGCCAGAACTCGTAACCCATCTGCGTACGCCGCACACCGTCTGCGGCCGTCGACCCGAAGTCGTGCGTCGCACGGCGGATGAGCGGGGGCAGCACCCGGCGGCGTACGACGTCGGTCGCCATCAGCGCGCGAAGGGCGGGACCCACGACCGTGGGCAGCGCGACGGGGAGTCGGGTGTAGGTCTGCACGCCGATGTAGTCGTCGTCGTCGCAAGCGGCGAGAAACTCGTCTTCGAAGAGTCGACGGACGTGCTCGACAGCGGGTCGGGCCGCGGCGTCGGGAAGCCACTCCTGCATGCCATGCGTGGCGCCTACACGTGCCGCCGGATGCAGTGACTTGATGACGGCGAGTGCACGCCGATGAGCGGCTGTCAGGCCGCGCGCGGCTGACTCCCAGTCTGCATAGCTTCGCGTCCCGGGGGGCCAGCCGAAGGCTCCGAGGTGACCGCCGACCGCGACGTTGCCGGGTTCGTTCAGCGTGCACCACCACGTCACGCGTGAGCCGAGGGCGCGCACGACCTGTTCGCAGTAGCGGCCGAAGGTGTCAGCAGCGGTCGCCTGCGTCCAGCTGCCCGCGGCCGCGAACCACTGCGGCACCGTGAAGTGATGCAGGGTCACCATCGGCGTGAGGGCGGCGGCGATGACGGTGTCGGTCATCTCCCGGTAGTGGTCGAGC
>JBEEGD010000490.1:0-20091 GCA_041166685.1 Acidimicrobiaceae bacterium
CGCGAGAGGACGAACGTCGGACCGATGGCCGCCGCGTAGCGCAGACAAGCGACGACCTCATCGACTTCTTCGGTCGGGGCCAAGCCGAGTGGCAACACGATGTCGCGCTCGTGGATCCACGCGTCCCACAGCGCGTGATTGGCGACGAGGCGGACGCTGACGTGTCCCACGGGCGACTCGGCGAGGGTGGACCAGCCGCCATGGTCGAGCGATTCGACGGCATCGAAGATGCCGCGGTTCGAATCGACGAATTGTTCGAGCGTCTCGGCGGGGCTCATCGATCGCATCGGCTCGACCATCAACGAAGGTGTCGCGGCCGGGTCGAAGCCCACGAGTACTCGGGTGGGTGAGCCGGCGAGGCCCGCAATGATCGAGCCGGACCAGAAGCGGTTGGTGCCGATGAGGTGTGCGATGACGTCCTGCACGCTCCACCCGTCACATCGGCTCGCGCTCTTCCATTGCTCATCGGTCAGGCGCTCGAGCACCAGTTCCATTCGGCGGCGCTGACGGAGCAACGGCTCGTGTACGTCCTCGGCCGGTCCGTCGATCGCCAACAACGGCGGGCCGTCGTACCGCGGCGTGATCAGCATCAGGCGCTGCGCGCCGCTCGCTTCGCCGCGACCCAACCTTCGAGCATCGTGCCGAAGTGGGCGGGGTTGTAGACGTCCTCCTCCGATGCCCACAGGCCATTGCCCGCGTACTTCAGGATCGTGACGTTCACGCCATCGTGAATCGAGCCGTCACCCGGATCCTCCATGCGGTTGGCGACCTCGCACACGATCCAGCCGCGGTCCTCGTCGACGATGTACCAGTTGATCGGGAACTCGTGCATGAGGTTGCCCGGGTACTCACCCATCGTCTGCGTGATCCACTCGCGCACTGCTTCGCGACCCTTGAACGTGCCGTACATGTGCTCGATGTACTCGCAGTCCTCGGTGAAGATGTCGGGCCACTTGCTCCAATCACCGGTGCGACCGGCCTCGGCACCCGCGGCCTGATAGTCGGCGAACGCCTTCTCCAGTTCCTCTCGGCTCCAGCCCACGCGCGCTACTTCCCACCGGTGGCCGCAGCCACGATCGACATGATCGTGATCGGCGGCTCGCTTGGGTCACGCGGCAGCGCGCCGGTCACGGCCTTCTCACTCACATCGACATCGGTCGCCAACGAGCGCAGTGCGCCGACTGTGGCCTTGTCCTTCGGCACGTGCTTGAACGGGTCGTAGCTGAAGAGCTTGATCGCGTTCTCGTGCGTGATCTTGTTGATCTCGTCGTCGGGGATGCCGGCCAGCGCCGGGGCCAGCAGCTCGGGTGAGTGCGGCCACGTGGAATCGGAGTGGGGGTAGTCGCACTCCCAAGTGATGTGGTCCAGGTTGAGGTGATGCCGGTTCTCGAGACCGACGGCGTCGTCGATGAAGCACGTGATGATGCGCTCGTTGAACAACTCGCTCGGCAGCATTCCGCCGAGGTCTTGTCCGGTCCACGCCTTGTGGTGCTTGTAGACGTAGTCAACGCGCTCGAGGAAGTACGGGATCCAGCCGATGCCGCCTTCGCTCATCGCAAACTTCAGGTTCGGGAACTTCTGCAGCACCCTCGACCACAACAGGTCGGACGCGGCCTGCACGAGGTTCATCGGCTGCAGCGTGATCATCACGTTGATCGGCGCATCGTTCGCCGTGATCACCATCTGCGATGACGACCCGATGTGCAAGCACACGATCGTGTTCTCATCGCTGCACGCCTTCCAGAACGGATCCCAGTGGTCGGAATGGAGGCTTGGATAGCCGAGCCTCTCGGGGTTCTCCGAGAACGTGACGGCGTGGCAGCCCTTCTTGGCAACGCGGTGGATCTCCGCCGCCATCTCATTCGGATCCCACAACGCGGGCAACGACAGCGGAATGAAACGGCCGGGATACGTGCCGCACCACTCGTCGATGTGCCAGTCGTTGTAGCCCTGGAGCAACGCCTTGGCGAGATCCTTGTCCTCGACTCGCGCCCAGAGCTGGCCACAGAAGCCGGACATCGACGGGAAGCACATCGAGCCCAGCACCCCGTTGGCGTCCATGTCGCGCACGCGGTCGTGGATGTCCCAGCACCCGTGCCGCATGTCGGCGAACGACGTGGGGTCGATGCCGTACTCCGCCGCCGGACGGCCGGCGACGGCGTTGAGCCCGATGTTCGGCAGCTCGGCGCCGCGGAACCCCCAGACGTCGGTGCCGTCGTCCTTGGTGATCATCTTGGGAACTTCGTCGGCGTACTTCTTCGGTACGCGGCCCTCCCACATGTGCGGCGGCTCGATGGCGTGGTCGTCGACCGAGACAAGGATCAGGTCGTCGATCTGCATGTTCCCCCTACCCTTCCAGATTGAAGATGCGAACTGCGTTGCCGGCGAGGATCTGGCGGCGCTCGTCGGCGGGCACGTCGGCCATCGTGTCGTTGATGACCTTGCGAGAGTATGGCCAGTCGTTCCCGTGGTGCGGGTAGTCGGTGCTCCACATGATGTTGTCGACGCCGACGGCGTGCCGGTTGGCGATGCCGTTGCGGTCGGTGATGAACGTGGCCGACAAGTTGCGGTACCAGTAGAACGACGGCGGCTCACTCATCGGGATGTTGCCCCACGAGCGGTTGCGCCAGTAGCGGTCGTCCATCTGCTCGAGCAGATGGGGGATCCAGCCCACGCCCGTCTCGATGAGCGGGATCTGCAACCGCGGGAAGCGCTCGAACACGCCGGTGAAGATCAGTTGGCCGATCGTGTTGGGCACGGTGGCAAAGACGCCCGCGAGACCGCCGACGGCCTTGGCGTTGGCCTTTGACTTCTGCTCGTCCTTGGTGCCGTAGAACGTGTTGCTGCCCTTGCCCGCCTTCGCTTGGGCTTCACGCGTGCGCTTGCGCGCCGCTCGACTGATGAGGTTGATGTGGATGCACACCGGCATCTGCTCTTCCTCGGCCGCCGCCCAGAACGGATCGTCCTCATCGGAGATCCCATCGGTTGCCGACGGCCAGCACGAGATGACGACGCCCTTGAAGCCGCGGGCCTTGGCCTTGCGCAGCGTCTCGATCATGTCGTCGACGCCGGTGGATGGCATCTGCGCCATGCCGACCAACCGAGTCCGACCGTTTGCGCAGAACTCGTCCCAGAGGAAGTTGTTGTACGCATCGACGCCGGCGCGGACGAAGTCGTCGTCGTCGTCGCCCAGGAAGTGGCCGATCGTGCGTTGCGGCGGGAACAAGATCTCGGCATCGACGCCGTCGATGTCCATGTCGCCGAGACGCGCCTTGCCGTCGTAGCAACCGGCGCGCGCCTTCTCGTACGTCACACCCGTCCAGCGGAACTGGTCCCACGGCAGGCCGGGTGTCGTGACGAGACCGATCGGGTCGGGGTCGGGTGCGCCGGCGAACTGCCACGCGTCGCCGCCGTCGACGTCCTTCGCGAGCTTCGGCGCTTTGTCCTGGTACTGCTTCGGAAGCCAGGTCTCCCAGATGTGCACCGGCTCGAGCACATGGGCGTCGGCGGACACGATGCGGAAGGTCCCCATGGAGCCAAACAGTAGCCTGACACGCGTGTCAGGTTCATGGCCGCTGCTCTCCGACGTGACCGTGCTCGACCTCGCGCGATCGCCAGTTACGGCGATGGCGGCGCGCGTGCTGGTCGACGTCGGAGCTCGGACCGTCACCACCTCGAGCGAGGCCGACATCGTGCTCGCGAGTGGACCGCGAGACGGTGGGCGGCCCGACTCGATCTGGGTCTCGGTGACACCGTTCGGGTCGACGGGACCGCGTTCGTCGTGGCGAGCGTCAGACCTCGGCGTCATGGCTTCGTCCGGAAACCTGTACTGCACGGGCGACCCGGACCGTGCGCCGGTGCGGTGCGCGGGGAACGCGGCGTACGCGCACGGCGGGTCCGAGACGGCATTCGCGGCGTTGACCGCGCTGGCCTTGGGCCGGCGCCCCGTGGATGTCGACGTGTCGATGCAAGAGGTGGTGCTCGTCGCCAACATGGGCGCGGCTGGTCGGTACTTCCGCGGCGGGAATCGCGGGCGGCGACTCGGGGCGAACATCGGCCGAACCCGCGAGATCTGGCCGACCAAGGATGGCTGGGTGTCGTGCGGTTTGCGCGGTGGCAAAGCGCGGATCGCGACGCTCGAGACGCTCGCACGGTTGGTGGACGCTCCGGCGCTGCTGGCGCGGGATTGGACGACGTGGGACCCGAACAAGGCCACGGACGACGAGTTGCGCGAGGTCGAAGAGCTCGTGGGCGATTGGTTCGCCCGCCACACGACGGCGGAGCTCTACGACATCGCGTGCGAGACGAACATCATGCTCGCGCCGGTCAACTCACCCCGCGAGCTGTACGCGTCCGCCCAACTCGCGGCCCGCGAGTTCTTCGACGAGGACGGCGTCCCGAGGAAGTGGGCCCACTTCCACGTCCGCCCTTCCTCCGAAATTGCGTCGGTTCGCCCCTCATACGGTGGTCAAGCGACGCAAGAACGAGATGGGAAAGGCGCGTGGGCCAGCACTCGCATTCTCGAGTTCGGGGCGGGGGCGGCGGGACCGATCGCCACTCGCTACTTCGCCGAGCACGGCGCGACGGTGTTGCGCGTCGAGTCTGCGTCGCGTCCGGACTTCCTCCGGGTCGGCCAGTACGCCGACATGTTCGACGCGCTCAACTGCGGCAAACGGTCCGTCACGCTCAACTTGAAACATCCGGACGGACACGCTCTCGCGAAGCGCCTCGTCGTCGAGTGGGCCGACGCCGTCGCGGAGAACTTCGCACCACGAGCGATGCGCGGGCTCAGGCTGTCGTACGACGACCTGGTCGCGGACAAACCCGATCTCGTGATGATCAGCGCGTGCCTCAATGGCCAGACCGGTCCGCACCGGGACTATCCCGGCTTCGGCGGGCAGGGCGCGGCGCTCTCCGGATTCAACTACCTGACGGGCTGGCCCGACCGGGAGCCGATCGGCCCTTTCGGCACCATCACCGACTCACTCGCACCGCGCTTCGTCGCCACGGCCCTCGCGACCGCGCTGCTCCATCACCGCGCGACCGGCAACGGCGTGTACGTCGATCTCAGCCAGGTGGAGTGTGCCGCATGGTCGTTGTCCGACTGGCTGCTCGCGTACAAGCGCGACGGCGTGATCGGCGAGCGCCTCGGCAACGGTCATCCCACCGCGCTGCTGCACGGCGTGTACCCGTGCGCGGGTGACGACCGTTGGGTGGCGATCGCGTGCTGGACCGAGTCGGAGGTTGCAAACCTGCGAGCGATCGCGGGTGATGATCTCGCGGCGTGGACAGGCGAGCGGAACGCACTCGACGCCGCCACAGAGCTGCAAGCGGCAGGGATCGAAGCGGTTCCGGTGCAGGACTTCGGCGATGTCGATGCCGACCCGCAGGTCGCGCACCGCGACCACTTCATCGAGCTGCCGCATCCCGAACTCGGGCTCGGCAAGTACGAGCGCAACGGGTTCCGCATCGCCGCCAGCCCCTCGGGCTACGCCCGCAGCGGACCGACGCTGGGGCAGGACAACGAGTGGGCGCTGGGCGACCTGCTGGGCATCAGCCCGGAAGATCGAGCCCGCTTGGAGCAGGACGGGGTGCTTTCCTGACACGCGTGTCAGGTACGTCGTACGATTGCGCCGTGACGGAGCTTCCCAAGATCATCAGCGTCGACGACCACGTGGTCGAGCCACCCCACGTCTGGCAGACGTGGCTGCCGGAGAAGTACCGGGAGCGCGGCCCGAAGGTCGTCCGCAAGCGCTGGGGCGGTTTCAAGCTCAAGGGCGGCGCCAAGTACGAGATGGACGAAGACCCCGACGGCCAGTGGGGCGACGCCTGGGTCTACGACGACGAGCTCATCTACGTGCACAAGCGGCATGTCGCCATCCCCGAGTCTGCAGTGGGCGGGAACGGTGAGGGACTGACGCTCGATCGCAGCCAGCTCCAGATGACTGCGCTCACGTACGACGACATGCGCAAGGGCTGCTGGGACCGCGAGGCTCGCATCGCCGACATGACCCTCAACTGGGTCGACGGATCATTGCCGTTCCCCACGTTTCCTCGGTTCTGCGGTCAGACCTTCCACGAGAACGAGGACCGCGAGCTCGGCCTCGCGTGTGTCCGTGCGTACAACGACTGGATGGTCGACGAGTGGTGTGGACCGTCGGGCGGCGCCAACATCCCCCTCTGCATCATCCCGTTGTGGGATCCCGAGCTCGCGGCCCAGGAGACACAGCGCAACGCCGACCGCGGCGTGCGCGCCGTCTGCTTCAGCGAGCTCCCGACGCGCCTCAAGTTGCCGAGCATCCATTCGGGCTACTGGGATCCGCTGTGGCAGGTGTGCAACGACACCGGTGTCACCGTCTGCATGCACGTTGGTTCGTCGTCGACCAATCCCGCGGCCGGCCCCGACTCCCCGCCGGCCGTCGGCGTGACGTTGTCGTTCAACAACTCGTTCGCGTCGCTGACCGACTGGCTCTTCTCCGGCAACCTCGTGCGCTTCCCCAAACTCAAGCTCGCGTACTCGGAGGGCCAGATCGGCTGGATCCCCTACGTGCTCGAGCGGGCAGACACCGTGTGGGAGCATCACGACGGCTGGCAACACACGCGCGAGAAGATCCCCGAACCGCCATCGACCTACTACTACGGGCGCATCTACGGCTGCTTCACCGCCGACCGCCACGGCCTGAAGAACCTCGACGAGGTCGGACCCGACAACATCTGCTTCGAGACCGACTACCCCCACACCGACACGACGTGGCCCGACACGAAGGCCTACGTCGAGAAGATGCTGGCCGGCTACGACGAGGAAACGGCGTACAAGGTGCTGCGCGGCAACGCCATCGCAATGCTGGAGCTGGACCGCACCTGACGCGCTGCCGCACACGGCCCTCCCGGCGGGAGCGGATGTCCGCCACGACCCAGGCGGATTCAGCTAGACAGGAAGTATGAGCAATCCAAGCACCGCCCGTGGGCCGATCGGGAAACCGACGAATCCGGGCACGGCAATCCTGCTGTCGATCGTGACCCTCGGCATCTACACGTTCATCTGGACGTACCGGCAGTTCGAGGACTTCAAGAAGTACAGCGGGAAGGGCCTCGGCGGTGTGGTCGGAGTGGTGCTCGCCCTCTTCGTCAACCCGGTCGTGTGGTTCATGATCCCGATCGAGCTGAAGGCCATGTACGAGGCCGAAGGCGAGCAGTCACCGGTGGAACCGATCATCGGTCTGTGGTTCCTGCTCCCGATCGTCGGCGCCTTCATCTGGTACTTCAAGGTCCAACAGGCGATCAACGACTTCTGGATCAAGCGCGGCGCCCCCGCGCCGTGAGCGATCCGACCACGCAGGGTTCGGGCGGGGCCGGATGGCATCCCGATCCGTCCGGGCGTCACCAACTGCGGTACTGGGACGGGCAGGCGTGGACCCCTAACGTCTCGGACAACGGGCAGCAGTCGACAGATGCGTTCACGGCCACGCCCCCTCCCGCCTACGGGGGCCAGACAGCACGAGGACCGATCGGCAAGCCGACGAGTGCCGGCACCGCGATCTTGCTGTCCATCGTCACCTTCGGCATCTACACGCTCATCTGGACCTACCGTCAGTTCGAAGACTTCAAGAAATACAGCGGCCAGGGTTTGGGCGGCGGGCTCGGCATCGTGCTCGCGATCTTCGCCAACCCCGTCGTGTGGTTCATGATCCCGCTCGAGCTGAAGAACCTCTACGAAGCCGAGGGTGAGCAGAGTCCAGTGGAGCCGATCATCGGGCTCTGGTTCCTGCTGCCGATCATCGGCAACTTCATCTGGTACTTGAAAGTGCAAGAAGCGATCAACGACTTCTGGATCCGCCGAGGCGCCCCCGCGCCGTAATCAGGCGGGCATGGCGCCGCCGCCGTCGACGCACAGCACCTGACCGGTGATGAACTTGGCGTCGTCGGAGGCGAAGAAGACCGCCGTGCCGGCGATGTCCTCGGGCTCGAGCGTCGTCTTCATTGCGGTCATCATCGTGACCATCGGTAGGAACTCTGCCGGCACCTGCTTCTTGGTCGCTTCGGTCATCGTGACACCGGGCGCGATGCAGTTGACCGTGACGTTGTACGCGCCGAGCTGTGCGGCGAGGAACTTCGTCAGGCCCACCACGCCCCACTTCGTCATCGAGTAGCTGAACGAACCCACCTCGGTGAAGTCACCCATCGGCGGGAGGATGTAGGTGTACGCCGCGCCGGACGATTGGTTGATGATCCGCCCGTACTTGTTCTTCACCATCTCGGGCGCGCACGCACGCGCCATGAGCCACGCACCGTGGAGGTTCACCGAGTACACCTTCTGGAGGTACTCGTACGAGTTGTTGTAGTTGTCGATGTCGTAGAACAACGCGGCATTGTTCAGCAGGATGTCGAGCTGCCCGAAGCGGTCGACGGTTGCCGCCGCGCAGTCGATCGCGGACTGCTCGTTGGAGATGTCGGTCTGCACGAAGATCGAGTCGCCAAGGCCGTCGAGCTCCTTCATCGCCAGCTCGGCGCGGTCCTCGTTGATCTCGGCCACCACGACCTTCGCTCCTTCGGCGAGGAAGCGCTTGGCGTAGGCGAGCCCGATGCCTTGCCCGCCACCCGTGATGACCGCGACCCGGTCTTGCAGTCGGCCGTTACTCGACACGATCTCGCTCCCCTCCGGGTCGCTCGAACGTGCTGTCAGGCGGCCGCCTGGGCTTCGCCCCAGCGGCGGCTTCGCCTGACTTGGCTGTGCGTTGGCACACGCGGTCCGATTTCATGTCAGCCTCGGTGAATCAGGTTCATGCGAGCGGTGAGCACGAGCTCGCCCTTCTGATTGCGGTATTCGTTCTCCGTCACGAGGAACGTCATGGTCTTGTCGCCCGCCGGCTTCTCGTAGAGATCGACGACCTTGCCTTCGCTCTCGATGCGATCACCGACGACGATCGGCTGGTGGTAGGTGAACTCTTGCTCGCCGTGCAGAACGATGCCGCCCTTGGACATCAGTTTGCCGATGACCTCCATCGTCGGATTCCGACCAGGGTTGGCGTCGGCCGGTTGGTCCTCCGGATACGCCCCCCAGAACGTGGCGCCGGAGAAGAAGTAGGTGGGCGGCACGGGGATGTCGGCAAAGCCGGCGTCGGTGGCGGCGTCGCGCCGCTTGTAGATCGGATTCGAGTCCGTGACCGATGCGGCGAACTGCGTGATCGGTCCGCGCTCGATCGCGATCGTCGCCTTGCCCGTGGGCATTCCGACGACCTCTTCTCGCGTAACGCCCATCTGACTGCCCCCTGAGGTTCTGACTAACCTGACACGGCTGTCAGGTTTGATGGGCATTCAAGCACAAGACTCGGAGGTACATCAGTGGGGCTGCTCGATGGGAAGGTGGCGATCGTCACCGGCGGTGGGCGCGGCGTCGGTCGAGGCGAGGCGCTCGAACTCGCAGCGCAAGGCGCGAAGGTCGTCGTCAACGACCTCGGCGGATCCCACACCGGTGAGGGCGCGGACAAGACGCCCGCCGATGAGGTCGTCGACATCATCAAGCAACGTGGCGGCGAGGCCGTGTCGAACTACGACGACATCAGCCAGTGGGGCGGTGCGGAGAACCTGGTGAACACCGCCCGCGACGCGTTCGGCGCGCTCGACATCCTCGTCAACAACGCGGGCATCCTGCGCGATCAGTCGATCGTGAAGATGACCGAGCAGGAGTTCGACTCGGTGATCAACGTGCACCTGAAAGGCACGTTCAACACCACACACTTCGCCGGCATCTACTGGCAGACCGAGTCGAAGGAAGGACGCAAGCGCAACGCCTCGATCGTCAACACCGTGAGCTCGGCCGGCCTACAGGGCAACCGGGGCCAGGCCAACTACGGCGCGGCCAAAGCCGGTATCGCGGCGCTCACGACGATCACCGCACTCGAGATGGGGCGGTTCGGCGTGCGCTGCAACGCGATCGCGCCCGGCGGCGCCACACGCATGGTGGTCGCGGCGATGCCGAGCCTCACACTCGTGGAAGCCGACCAAGCCGGCGAGGAGTTCGACCGCCTCAATCCCGGTAACTCGGCCCCGATGGTTGCGTGGCTCGCGTCCGACGAGGCAATGCACGTGACCGGACAAGTCTTCCGAGCCGTCGGCGATTCGATCACGCACTACATCCCGTGGAAGTTGGGGGCGGAAATCACGACGCCCAAGGGTCCGCGCAAGTGGGATCCCGCGGAGATCGGTGATCAGGTCAACGCGCAGATCTTCCACTGCCGCCCCGGTGGGCTGCAGATGGGTGGCTGAGTGAGCGCAGCGAGCGCAGCCAGCCGACCGAGCGACCGCCAGGGAGCCGGGCGGCGATGGGGTCTGGGGGCGCAGCCCCCATGGATGGGCGGGTAGTTGCCAGGAACCAAACGGGTTGCCATCGTCGGGGCAGCACTGTCGGACTGCGGGCGGGTTGACACCAAGACTCCCTTCGAGCTTCATCAACAGGCGGCGTCGCGCGCGCTCACTGACGCTGGGCTCACCAAGAACGACGTCGATGGTCTCGCGTCGACCGGCATGGGCCTCCTCGCGCCGATCGAGATCGGTGAGTACCTCGGACTGCGGCCGAACTGGTGCGAGAGCACCGGCGTCGGCGGCTCGGCGTGGGAATTCATGGCCGAGCACGCGGTTGAAGCCATCCTGGCCGGCCATGCCGAGGTGGTGTTGATCGTCTATGGCTCGACGACGCGCGCCGATCTCAAGTCGCGGCGCCGTTCCGCCAACCTCAGCTTCGGCGGGCGCGGCCCGACGCAATTCGACGCTCCGTACGGGCACGCATTGATCGCCAAGTACGCGATGGCCACCCGGCGCCACATGCACGAATTCGGAACGACCGTCGACGAACTCGCCGAGATCGCCGTGTCGACCCGCTACAACGCGCAGTTCAATCCGGACGCGTACTACCGGGAACCGATCACGCGAGAAGACGTGCACGGCTCACCGATGATCGCCGACCCCCTCACCAAGCTGCATTGTTGCATCCGTAGCGACGGGGGCGGAGCCGTGGTGCTCACGACCGAGGAGCGCGCCCGCGATTGCACGAAGTCGCCGGTGTGGGTGCTCGGCTCCGGGGAGGCCGCGAACATGACGACGTTGAGCGAGTGGACCGATTTCACCGAGTCACCCGCGGTGCGCTCAGGCCGTCTCGCGTTCGAACGGGCCGGCTTGAAGCCCGCTGATGTCGACGTCTGTCAGATCTACGACGCATTCACCTCGATGGTCCTGATGACACTGGAGGGCCTCGGGTTCTGCGGCAAGGGCGAAGGAGGGCCGTTCGTCGAGGACGGAAAGCTGCGTGTTGGTGGGGCGCTCCCGACGAACACCGATGGCGGCGGGCTGTCGTCATGCCACCCGGGTATGCGCGGGATCTTCCTATTGGTCGAGGCGGTGAAGCAGCTGCGGGGCGAATGCGGCGAACGTCAGGTAGCCGATGCGAAGATCGCGTGTGCGAGTGGAACGGGTGGCTGGTTCAGCTCGGCTTCGACGTTGTTGCTCGGCGTCGAGTAGTGCGTTGAGGCGCAGGCGCTCCGAACACGCCTCGGTGCAGCATCGTGGCCAGCGTGTCGACGATGGCCGCATCGTCGAAGCCGAGGTCGCGCGACGACGTGAAGTACGCCAATCGCTCGACCATTGCGAGCATCGCCGCGGTTGCCGTCTGCGGGTCGTGCAGGTGCTGAGGATCGGCTTCGGTCAGTCGAGTGCGCAGGTTCGAGTTGATCGCGTCGAATGCTTTCAGTCCCACTCGCACGAGCTCGCGGTCGACGACTTGGTCCTCCATCCAGGCCCGCACGACCGCGCCGTAGCGGCGGTACGTGCCCAAGAACTGCGCAAGCCAGCGGGCGAGCTCTTCCTGTCCGGCGGCATCGGGGGTGACCGGGCCGAGCGTCGCGGCCAAGGCCGCCATCTCCTCCGCGCACTCGCTGGCGAGGGCCCGGAAGAGATCCTCTTTGTTGGCGAAGTAGAGGTAGAAGGTGCCGTGCGACATGTCCGCCACCCGCACGATGTCGTCGACCCGTGCCGCGTGGTACCCGCGCTCGGTGAGCACGAGGAGTCCAGCGTCGAGCAGCTTCGCCATCGTCTGCTTGCCCTGTGCCCGCAGCTCGCGCTCGCTCGCGGGCGTGCCTGGCGTGCGAGTGCCTGCTCGCTGTGCCACGGTCAACCAACTTTCAAGGCGGCGTGATGCTCGGAGCAGTGGCGAGAGAGGCGGCCGAGCGGTTCGGGGACACTACCGCCTACGTCGCGTCAAGCGGATGGGAGCTGTCGTACCGCGATCTCGATCGCTTGGCGGACGAGGTCGCAGTGGGGCTCTCGACCAGAGGCGTCGGCGACGGTGACGTGGTCGCCCTCGTGATGCCGCAAACTCCGGAGTACTTCGTCGCGTACATCGCCGCCGCCCGGCTCGGGGCAATCACCGCGGGTGTGAACGCGCGGCTGTCGGCACCTGAACAGGCGGCGGTGCTGGCCACCGCCGACCCGAAGCTGGTCGTCGACTCGCCGGAGGCGGTGCTCGAGTTGCGTGTGGCAGGCGGATCGCCGCCGCCGCTCGCCGACGATCCCGACCGCGCCGTCGCCATCGTCTTCACGTCGGGCACCACCGGCACGCCGAAGGGCGCGGTGTTCGCCAACCGTCAGCTGTCATTCATCACTCAGGTCGACACGAACGGCAACTGGGGAGGCGGTGGCCCGACCTTCGCGGCCACGTCGTTCGCCCACCTCGGACCGATGAGCAAGCTGCCCGGCTCGTTGATGCGCGGCGGCACGACACACGTGCTGGCCCGCTGGCGTGCGGCCGACGCGCTCCACCTCATCGCCGAGCATCGGATGACGGGCTTTGGAGGCATCCCTACCCAGGTCGCGTTGATGCTCCAAGAGCCCGACTTCGACACGTATGACGTGTCGTCGGTGCAGGCCATCGTTCTGGGGGGCGGCCCCGCGACGCCCGCGCTCATCCGCGACGCACGCAAGCGCTTCGGTGCGGCCGTTTCCATCCGCTACTCGTGCACCGAGTCGGGGATCGGCATCGGCACCGCCTTTGATGCGCCGGACGAAGACGCCGAGCTCTCGGTGGGCCGGCCCCACGCCGGCGTCGACCTCGAGCTCCGTGATCTCGACGGCGACGTCGGCGAGGTGTGCCTCCGCTCCCCGGCCGTGATGGCGGGCTACTGGCGGGCCCCTGAGCTCACGGCGGCCACGATGACGCCCGATGGCTTCGTGCGTACCGGCGATCTCGGGTGGATCGACGATGCCGGCCGCCTTCGCCTCGTCGGCCGTTCGAAGGAGATGTACGTGCGAGGCGGCTACAACGTCTATCCGATGGAGGTCGAAGGAGTGTTGGCCGCGCACCCGTCCATCGCCGACGTGGCGGTGGCACCGCGGCCCGACGACGTGATGGGTGAAGTTGGCGTCGCGGTCGTCGTGGCGCGACAGGGAGACACCGCACCCAGCATCGACGAGCTGCGCGCGTTCGCCGACGATCGTTTGGCGCGCTACAAGCTGCCGGAGGATGTGATGGTGGTGGACGCGCTACCGCTCACCGCAATGGAGAAACTGGATCGCCGAGCACTCGCCGAGATGGTGAAGCACTGATGCAGCTCGACTTCACCGCGGACCAGGAAGAGCTTCGCTCATCGGTCAAGGGTGTGCTCGAAAAGGAGTGCACGCGCGCCGTCGTGCGCGAACACGTCGAGCATGTGGTGCGGGGCGAACCTTCCGATGGAGGGCAACGGCTCTGGAAGACGTTCGTCGGGCTCGACTGGCCCGCGCTCACCATCGCCGAGGCCCACGGAGGCGTCGGGCTCGGCTACCCAGAGTTGGCCATCGTGGCCGAGGAGCTGGGTCGGGTGTTGGCTCCCGGGCCGTTGCTCACGACGATCGCCGGATTCGTGCCGCTGGTGCGAGAAGCGAAGGGTGGTGAGCCGTGGCTCGAGAAGGTGGCGGCCGGCGAGATCTCCGGGACGGCAGCGCATACGACGCGCCACGTGTTGTGCGGCGACGAGGTCGACGTCATCGCAGTTGTGCTCGACGGTGAGATCGCACTGGTGCCTCCCAGCAAAGCGACTGCAATGAACTCGCTCGACGCGACGCGGAGCCTCGTGGACATCGAGGTCGGTGACGGGCCGCGCCTCTCGATCACGCCCGATGGCGTCCAGCGCGCTCTTGAGGAGCTCACGGTGGCGGTCGCATTCGAGCTCGTCGGCACGTGTCAGACGATCTTCGAGACGAACGTGCAGTACGCCAAGGAGCGTCAGCAGTTCGGGGTGCCGATCGGCTCGTTCCAAGCCGTGAAGCACAAGCTCGCCAACATGTTCGTTGCGATCCAACGGGCGCGGGCCCTGTGCATCTTCGCGACGGCCACGATCAACGAAGACGACCCGCGGCGGTCGACCGCGACGTCAGCGGCGAAAGCGGCCGCCGGCGACTGTCAGAGGCTCGTGGCCCAAGACGGCATCCAACTTCTCGGCGGTATCGGCTACACGTGGGAGCACGACCAGCACCTGTTCGTGAAGCGGGCGAAGGTCAGCGATGCCCTGTTCGGCAACGCGCCCTACCACCGCCAAAAGATCGCAGACAGTCTGGGTCTCTGAAACGAAATCCCACTCAGACATACACACTTTTGTGTATCTCTGAGTGGGAATTGCCGACGGCTTGGCTCAGACCTTGCGGCCGGCGAAGGCCAGGAGCTTGTCTTCGGCGGACGCGCCGTCGGGGGCGGGCTGCTCGGCGTCGAAGATCCCGGGCGCACGGAAGTCGGGGCCGATCAGTTGCTTGCCGGTGTCCAGCGCAATGTCGAGCAGTTCGGTGTCGTCGATCTTCAGCCCCGTCGCCTTCGCGAGGTCGCAGGCGTGCGTGGTGACGTCCATGATGCCGATGTTCAAGGCCACGCCCGCCGGCATCACGCCGAACGGCAGCGTCACCGTCTGCTCCATCGCGCCCGGCTTGCCGAACGTTGCAATCGCCCGCTTGCACGCGGCGCTGAACGCTCCCTTGGGGTCGTCGCCGACGAGGTCGGCACCTCCCATGAGCTCGCCGAGGCGCTCGTCGGGGACCGACCCGCCCTCGACGCACTCCGAGAACATCGTGATTCCACCCACCATGTGATTGATCACATCGCGCGCTGACCATTCCGTGCAGGGGGTTGCGTTACCCATCTGACTGGGTTCGATCTTCTGCACGATCCGGTCCGCCTGGTTGAGCACGCGCTCCATCATCGCTGCTTGGTCCATGTATCCCCCTCTTGTCGTACGGCGTGTTCTAGTCGAAGACGACGTCGAGGCGCGGCGGGGAGCGGAACGTCATCCCCGTGATGTACGGCGGCTCCGCATCAGGATCGAGGCGGAGGTTCGGTAGGCGATCGAAGATGCGGTTGATCGCCACCTTCGTCTCCATTCGGGCGAGGTGCATCCCGAGACACATGTGCGGCCCGGAGGCAAAGGCGACATGTGCCGTTTGCGGCCTGAAAACGTTGAACGAGTCGGCGTCGTCCCACCGGCGATCGTCGTGATTGGCGGCCCCCATGTTCACGACGAGCATCGCCCCCGCGGGCAGGTCGACCCCGCACACCGAGGTCGCGTCGGACGCCGTACGCATGATCGTCAGCAGCGGCGGCTCCCACCGGAGTCCTTCCTCGATCGCCTGCGGCATCAGCGAGCGATCGCCGCGCACGGCATCGAGCTGATCGGGGTGGGTCAGGAGGCCGGTCATCAGGTTCGAGGACGAGCGATAGGTGGTCTCTGCCCCCGCCGGCAACAGCAGCCGGCAGAAGGCGATGATCTCGTCGTCGGTGAGTTGCTGGCCCTCGTGGTCGGCATGGGCCAGCACGCTGATCATGTCGTGGCCTGGTGACTGGCGGCGCTCGTGCACGAAGTCGACGAGGTAGTCGTACAGGCTCGTCGACGCGTTGAGCGCCTTGCCCATGTCGATCGACACGCTGATGAGCTCGACCGTCCAACGATGGAACTGCGGTAGGTCGGCCCGCGGCAACCCCAGCAACCCGGCGATCACGTTCACCGGGAACGGGAACAGCAACTCGCCCACGAGATCGGCACGACCCTCATCCACGAAGCCGTCGATGAGCTCGTCGACGATCGGGCCCACCAGCTCGGTTTCCCACGCTTCCATCGCCTTGCGGCTGAACGCTTGCTGGATGAGCGACCGGTAGGCATGGTGCTCGGGCTCGTCCATCTCGAGGATGGTGTGGCCCATCACCGCCCCCATCACCTCGGCATAGCCGCTGGAGGAGAACCGAACGCCGTCGCGCAGCACCTCCTGCACCGCTTCGTAACTCGACACCGTGTACAGAGGGGGTACATCAGCGGGGTCGAATCCGAGGTCGGCGTCGGCATCGAGGCCGAGCAGAGACCGGACGTCGGACTTGACGATGCCCTCGGCGCGCATCGGCGCGAACTCGGGATAGGGATCGGTGACGGTCCCCGCTCCCATCGCCTTGTTGAACTCTTCGAATGGGTTGCTCTGGTCAGCTACTGCCTCGGACAACACCAGCTCCGTTCCCTGACACGCACGTCAGGTTGACGGTACCACCGTCGACTACCGTTCCCCGCCGTGGTCCTGGACGTCGGGGTGGCGAAGCGCGCGACGCGCTACGGCGGCTATCCCCTCTTGGCGCTGGCGGCGACCGTCATGCTCGAGACCGGCGAACGAGGGTCGCTCTCGCAGGCGGTCACAGGCGTCGGGAGCATCCAAGAGGAGTTCGGCGTCAGTGACTTCTGGCTCGGCGCGCTGCCGGTGGCGCTCATTCTTGTTGGAACGGTTGGCTCGATCCCGTTCGGCCACCTCGCTGACCGCGTCCGCCGAACGGGTCTGTTGGCCGGCGCCATGGCCATCTGGACACTGATCATCGGGCTCAACGCGCTCGCGCCGACCTTCCTCTTCCTCTTCATGATCCGCCTCGGAGTCGGTGTCGTCGAGGCCAACGGCCCTGCGGCCATCTCGCTGCTGTCGGACTACTACCCCGTACAAGAACGCGCGAAGCGGATCGGCCTCTACAACTCGGGAGCACTCCTCGGCAGCGCGCTCGGGCTCGGCCTCGCCGGAGTTTTCGTGGACAACTGGGGCTGGCGAGCTGCGTTCTGGATGTGGATCCCACTCGGCATCGCAACGGTGCTCATCCTCTTGCGCACGCCCGAGCCGGAACGGGGCCATCAGGACGCCGACTTCCACGAGGACATGACCAGCGACCCGCTCGCCGGCGTGGATGCTGCGGAACTCGCGGGCAAGCTCGACCTCCCCGCCCCCACCCGCGTCGGCGAGCTCGACTACCACAACTGCAATTGGCGCGAGGCGTACCGCGAGATCTTCCGGATTCGAAGCATGTGGTTCGGCGTGGTCGGTATCACGGTCTCTGCCGCGTTGCTGAACGGGCTCGGCTTCTGGGCGGTCCCGTACTTCAAGGAGGTCCACGGCCTGAGCGCCAGCGTGGCCGGCGGCTACACGGTGGTGTTCGGCCTTGGCGCCGCGGTGGGAGTCGTCAGCGGCGGCTTCGTTGCCGACCGCCTGTTACGGCGAGGCATCGTCAACGCCCGCATCTATGTGGTCGTGGTCTCGTCCATCATCGCGACGATCATCTTCGTGCCCGCGTTTGCAAGCACATCGCTGGCCGTGACGCTGCCCCTGTTCCTCCTGGGCGGCATCTTCCTCACACTGCCGATCGCGCCCGCCGACGCGATGTTGACCGATGTCGTCGTCGCGCCGCTCCGCGGACGCGCCGCCGCGCTGCGAAGCGTCGTGCGTAGCGCATCCAGCTTGATGATCCTCGTCATCGCCGCGCTGAAAGGCATCGTCGATCTCCGCTTCGCGCTCGTCATCGTGACTCCCGTCTACGCGATCGGCGGACTCATCATGTGGTTCGCGGCGCGGACGTACCCCTCTGACCTCGCGTTCGTCGTCGCGGAGTCCCGTCGATTGAGAGACACGAGCGATGCCTGACCGTCCGATCATCCTGGCGACGGCACCTTTGCGCGGACCCGGAGTCGACACGCTGCGCGAGCTCGGCGAGGTCGTGGAGGAATCGTGGATCAGTTCGACCACGATGCGGTTGCTGAACGACAAGCAGCTCGCAGCGCGTATTGCCGCGACCGGCGCCACCATCGTGATTTGCGAGGCCGACAAGTGCGCGGGACCCGTGCTCGAAGCCGGCCTCATCGCGATCGCGTCCACGCGCGGTGATCCGACGAACGTCGATGTTCCCGGCGCAACCGCCAAGGGCATCCCGGTCCTGCGCGCGCCGGGCCGAAATGCCGATGCCGTTGCCGAGATGACGATCGCGCTGCTCACGGCGGTGAACCGGCACGTGCTGCGAGCCGATGCCGACGTGCGCGAGGGCAATGTGTATCTCGACGGCACCATCCCCTATCAACGGTTCCGGGCTTGGCAGCTCGCGGGCCAGACCGCAGGGCTCATCGGACTGGGCGCGGTTGGCCGGGCGACGAAATGGCGCTTCGAAGGTCTCGGGATGAGCGCCATCGCCTACGACCCGTATGCGAGCGATGCCACCCATGAGCTCGACGAGCTCCTCGGTCAGGCGGACGTCGTCTCGATGCATGCGGTCGTGTCGCCCGAGACGACCGGCATGATCGGCGCGAAGCAGTTCGCGCTCATGAAGGACGACGCCATCTATCTGAACACCGCACGCGCCGCGCTGCATGACACCGACGCGCTCGTCGAGGCGCTGCAAACCGGCCAGATCGGTGGCGCCGGCCTCGATCACTTCGATGGCGAGATGCTGCCCAAGGGACACCCGCTCATCGGCATGCCCAATGTGGTGCTCACCCCTCACATCGGCGGTGCCACGTACAACACCGAGGCCAACCACACCACGACGATCGCCAACGGGCTCGCCCAACTGCTGCGAGGCGAAACACCCGACAACTGTGTCAACCCGGAGGTACTCGCATGACGGTGGTCAAGCCCGAGGACGTGCTGGACGCCGCCAAGGCGATGCTGCACATGGGGCTCGTGTCAGGCACCGCGGGCAACGTGTCCGGGCGCGTCGGCGACGAGCGCATCTGTCTCACACCGTCGTCCGTGCCGTACGAAACGATGACGCTCGACGACCTTGTGATCACCGATCTCGATGGCAATGTGCTCGAGGGAACGCGCGGGCCGACGAGCGAGAAGGCGTTGCACCTCGCGTGCTTCCGCCGGTATCCCGAGATCGGTGGCGTCATCCATTGCCATGCGGCCTACGCCACGATGTTCGGCCTCGTACACGAGCCGATCCCGGCGATCATCGAGGAAGTCGTCGTCTACCTCGGAGGCGACGTCCCGATCTGCGACTACAAGCCGACGGGCAGCGACGAGCTCGGCGAAGAAGTCGCCTCGCGCCTCGGTGATCGCAGCGCAGCCATCGTCGCGAACCACGGCATCGTCACCATGGGCGACACGCCCGACAAGGCCCTGCACAACGCCGAGCTCACGGAGCGCACGGCCATGATCGTCTGGGGCGCTCGCGCCCTCGGAACTCCGGTCCCGCTGCCCGGGAGGACGAACGAGAACATGGCCGGCGTCTACAGGCTTCTGCGAGGTACCTGACAGGAACGCGGGCAGGCCGCGAAGAACCTCTGAGACAAGGCGTCTAGTGTGACGCCGACGTCAGGTTTCGCGCTCGAACGCTGGGAGGGGCATGCGAAAGGCTCGGCGATGGAGGGGTTACGCACTCTTCCTCGCGGTTGCACTTGCGACGGCCGCGTGTGGCACGCGGCTCGACGACAGCGCGTTCGTCAATGCGGGCGCCGATGGGACCGGCACTGGCACGGCCACGGGAACGCGCACCGCCTCCGGCGCCAAGCCGGGTACTGCGGCGAACAGCACCGCGTCGGGCGCCGCCACCGCATCCGGTGGAGCGGGCGGTAACGCGACAGCCGGCGGAGGCGGCGCAGACGGCGGAACCGGCACAGGAACCGCGGGTGGCGCCGATGGTCCAAACCAGGCCAGCGACACCGGGATCACCGCCGACGAGATCGTCATCGGCAACATCACCGCCGTCGACGGCATCCTCGGCGATGCGTTCGCTCCACCCCTGCGAGGGCTCCAGGCCTTCGTGCAGTACCAGAACGATCACGGCGGCGT
>JBEEGD010000491.1:0-2725 GCA_041166685.1 Acidimicrobiaceae bacterium
AGGTCGGGTTCCCGTCCGCCTCACAGCCCGACTTCGAGTTCGTCCGAACCCTCATCGAGCAGGACCTCGTCCCCGACGATGTCACCATCCAGGTGCTGGTCCAGTGCCGGGCCGAGCTCATCGAACGGACCTACGAGAGCCTCCTCGGCGCGCATCGGGTTCTGGTGCACTTCTTCAACTCCACGTCGGTGCTGCAGCGCGACGTGGTGTTCGGACTCGACCGCTCGGGGATCACCCAGCTCGCCGTCGACGCGGCCCGGTTGTGCCGAAAACTCGAGCACCGTCTCCCGGATACCGAGCTGCTGTACGAGTACTCACCGGAGAGCTTCACCGGCACCGAGCTGGACTACGCCATCGACATCTGCGCAGCCGTCTGCGAGGTCATCGAGCCCACCCGCGATCGCCCGATCATCCTGAACCTGCCGGCAACCGTGGAGATGTACACGCCGAACATCTATGCCGACGTGATCGAGGCCTTCGATCGCGCCATCTCACGGCGCGACAGCGTGGTGCTGTCGTTGCACCCGCACAACGATCGTGGCAGCGCGGTCACGGCCGCGGAGTTCGGGCTGATGGCGGGCGCCGATCGCGTCGAGGGCACGCTCTTCGGCAACGGCGAGCGCACCGGCAACGTCGACCTCATCACGCTGGGCATGAACCTCTTCAGCCAGGGCGTGGACCCCAAGCTCGACATCAGCGACATCGACAAGATCCGCCGGACGTCCGAGTACTGCACCGGCCTCCCGGTGCATCCGCGACACCCGTACGCGGGCGACCTCGTGTTCACCGCGTTCTCCGGCTCGCACCAAGACGCCATCAAGAAGGGCATGGAGAGCATCAGCGGCGCCGAAGCGCACGTGCTCGAGCCCGGCGACTACGAGTCGTGGGAGGTGCCGTACCTTCCGATCGACCCGAAGCACGTCGGGCGCACGTACGAGGCCGTGATCCAGGTCAACAGTCAGTCCGGCAAGGGCGGCGTGGCCTACGTCATGAAGGCCGAATACGGCTTCGACCTGCCGCGCCGGCTGCAGATCGAGTTCTCGAAGACGATCCAGACCATCACCGAGGACACGGGCACCGTCATCAGCCCATCGTCGATGTGGGACGCGTTCGGCGCCGAATACTTCAAAGAAGACGGCAAGGTACGGCTCCTCAGCCACGAGGTGACGACAACGGACGACGGGGCGAAGATCACGGCGCAACTGCTCGTAGACGGAGAGCACCGCACGATCCAAGGCGAGGGCAACGGCCCGATCGCCGCGTTCGTGCACGGCTTGGAGGTGTGCGTGGGCGTCAACGCCGAGGTCCTCGACTACGCCGAGCACTCCGTCAGCGCGGGCACCGACGCCCAAGCGGCGGCCTACGTCGAGGTGCAGGGACCGGACGGCGTGGTGCGGTGGGGCGTGGGCGTCCACGAGAGCATCCTCACTGCGAGCCTCCGAGCGGTCGTGAGCGCGGTAAACCGTCTGACGTAAAGAAGCTCGCCGGAAGTCTCCTCGTACTGGCACTCATCGGGTGCAGCGGCGACAGCGCGCGTCCCGGTTCGCAGGGTTCGTCGTCGGCAGGGTCGGCATCGGCGTCGCCGTCGGCAGGAGCGATCGGCGTCGGAGATCCCTACTTCCCCGACCTCGGCAACGGGGGATACGACGTCACGCACTACGACCTCCACCTCACCGTCGACCCTCGAACGAACCTGGTGGATGCGATCGCCACCATCAGCGCCGAAGCGGTACAGGGCCTGTCGCGGTTCAACCTCGACTTCCTGGGCCTCGAGATCCAGAGCGTGAAGGTCAACGGCGTCGATGCGGCCCACTCCCGCGACGGCCGAGAGCTCGCCATCACTCCGGCGAAGGCAATCAGTACCGGCGAGACATTCACGACCACCGTGCTGTATCGAGGCTCGCCTGAACCGCGCTCGACGAAAGCCATTCCGATCGCGGTCGGATGGATCGCCACCGGCAATGGCAGTTACGTGCTCAACGAGCCCGAGGGCGCGTCGACTTGGTATCCGGTCAACGACCACCCGAGCGACAAGGCCAGCTACACGTTCCACGTCATCGTTCCCGACGGCTACAGCGTGATCGCCAACGGCAACCTGGTGAACAAGACGCCGACGGGCGACGGTCACACGACATGGACGTACGAGGAGAAGGCCCCGATGGCGTCGTACCTCACGCAACTGGCGATCGGCGACTTCCGCTTCAGCACCACTCCAGGCCCCGACGGCGTGGCGATACGCAACGCCTTCGCGTCGCCGCTCGCGGATGACGCGACGATCGACTTCAGCCGGACACCCGAGATGCTGCAGCTCTTTGCCGCCGACTTCGGGCCGTACCCCTTCGACGTCTACGGCGCCGTTGTGGTCAACGACCGAACCCAGTTCGCACTCGAGACCCAAACGCTCTCGATCTTCGATTCGAGTTTCGTCGACGGGTCGGTGGACGGAGACGAGGCGATCGCGCACGAGCTCGCTCATCAATGGTTCGGTGACAGCCTCACGCCGTCATCGTGGAAGGACATCTGGCTCAACGAGGGTTTCGCCACCTACGGCGAATGGCTGTGGCACGAGCACGTGAGCGGTACGCCCATCGCTCTATCCGCGCACGCTGTGTACGACCAGCTGAACGGTACGGCGCTTCCAGGCGACCCGGGTGTGGAGCACCTCTTCGACGTCGGCGCGGTGTATGACCGGGGCGCGCTGACCTTGCAAGCCTTGCGACTCACC
>JBEEGD010000492.1:0-16506 GCA_041166685.1 Acidimicrobiaceae bacterium
CGTGCGCCGAAGCAGCCGCGCCGCCAACAAGAACGTCGCAGCGGTGAGGACCTGCAAGGCGAGGCCCCACCGGATCGCAGGCTGGCCCGCGAGGTCGCTCAGCGACACGCGCGATGCCAATCGCTCGACGACTTCCTGCACGCCGAAGAGACCGAGTTGGGTGACAACGAGGGCGCGAACGCTCGGCAACCGCACCGCGCGGCCACGACGACACGTCGCGACCCACAACAGCGCGGCGATCGCGCCGGGAACAGCGACCGCGGCGACGAATGGCAGGTACGCATGCAGACCACCGCCGTCGCCGTGCTCGCCGGCGAACGGACCGTACGCGAGGCCGTGAGCCGCCAACGTTCCCGCAGGGGCCAACACCAACAGCAGCCGGCGGCCGGTCATGTGCGCCGGAGCCTACGCGGCAAACGTGACCACGTCTGCGGAGAGTTGAGCCCTCCGGTCTCGAATTCGTCAGCCGGGACCGTGGCCGACGTGAGCGTCGACAAATGTTCGGAGGGCCGCCACGTCGACGCTCGTGCAGGTCTGTTTGGTGAGCCAAGCGGTGGCGACCACCCGGGCCGGCAAGTCGGGGTTGGGGACGACGGCGACACCGTCGGATGACAGCGCGTCGAGCGCCGCGCGCTCGTCGGTCGTGAGGTCACGGTGCTGAAGGAGGACTGTTCCGGCTTCGAGCGCGCCGACTTGGCTGAGTCGTGGTAGCGGGTCGGTCAGCACGCCGCTGATCTTTGGGCCGGGAGTGTGCGGTCCTGATGTCGGTGGGTCGGTGACGTAGTGCGGCGGGAGACCGCCGGGCAGGACATGGCGGCCGCTGCCCGGATCGAGCGCTTCTTTGATCTCGGGAGTACATGCCGCTGCCGAAGACGCGGCCGTCCCGCTGGCCGGGCGCGGGGCAGTCGAGGGAGTGCGGTCTCCACACCCAGCGAGGACGAACAGCAGCCCGGCGGCGATCGTCGCGGCTTGCTTCATTGAGGGCGCAGTGTACGAACACGAGTCGCACTTCGAAGGCCGCCATGACGCGAACGCGCCTGTTCAGAGCGGCCCGATCGGTCGACGTCTTATCCATGACGGCAACGACGCGTGAAAACCAGCTCAGCGAGGTGCAGGACGAGATCGAAGCGCTCCTCGCTGGCCGCCCCGTCGATGACTTCAGTCCCCCCGTGGGGTATCGCTCGCTGCTGTCGCTGGAGTCGGCGCTGCTCGAGCGTTCGCCGCTGCTCAGGACGCTCACACCTTGACTACGCATTTTGTGTGTGGTCCACCCAGATCAGCAGCGTGGCGGCCACGATCGACCCCAAGGGCAATGGTCGATCGGGACGGCCCAGTGGCGGAGGGTGGCACCACATGCTCTTGCATGAAGAGCTGCGTACGCGGCGCGTAGAGCTCCACATCTCTCAGGCGGAGCTCGCGACTCGCCTGCAGGTCTCGCAACAGACGATCTCGCGTTGGGAGAGCGGCGCCACATCGCCGGGACCGCGCCGAATTGCCGAGCTGGCCGACGCACTCGGTTTGAATCTGTCGGCCCTTCTGCGCTCCGCCGGGTATCTGCTTGCGTCGGACTTCGCCGCCGACACGCTCCGGCCCACTGCCGCGGAACTCGGTCGCATGACGACG
The DNA here is from genome assembly GCA_041166685.1 of Acidimicrobiaceae bacterium. Lineage (GTDB taxonomy): Bacteria > Actinomycetota > Acidimicrobiia > Acidimicrobiales > JACDCH01 > DASUCS01. Next base: position 1,624 of record JBEEGD010000492.1, read on the forward strand.
TCCGAACTCATCCTCTTCATCGATGCCGGATGGCAACAACTTCGCGGCCGTCTCGCGACGCCGCCGTCTCGGCGCAAACCCGTCGACTGACGAACGTCGGCGTCGCGCCGAACTGTTGTCGGAAATTTGAGGCGTCCGTCTACCCACATCGCGTGTAGTCGGGCGTAGTGTGGGAACACTCACAACGGGGGCGAGTAGGAGGCAGCGCCGGTGGGCGCGACTGATGCGGGGATGCCGGCGTCGATCGAGCAGCTGCTCGATGCGGCCCCTGATGCGATTCTGATCGTCGATGAGGGCGGGCACATTCGCTTGGTGAGCCAACAGACCGTCGCCATGTTCGGGTACGACCGCGATGAACTCGTGGGCCAGCGGACGGAATTGCTCGTGCCCGAGCGCCTTCGACCGGATCACGACGGGCACCGCGCGGGGTTTTACCGCAACCCGGTCAGCGGTTCGGGCCTCGACATCGCCTGCCGGCGTAAGGACGGCACCGAGTTTCCCGTCGACGCCACGTTCTCGCCGTTCGAAACGGACGATGGGCACTTCGTGTATGTGTCCGTTCGCGACAGTTCGGAACGCAAGAAGATCGAGGCGAGATCGCAGAGCTTCGAGATCACCTCGCAATTGGCAGCCATCGTCGAGTCGTCGGACGACGCCATGATCGGGAAGTCGCTCGACGGCGTGATCACCGCGTGGAACGCCGCGGCGGAGCACATGTACGGGTATACCGCAGACGAGGTCTTCGGCCACAACATCACCGAGTTCATCCCGCTCGACCGAGTCCACGAACTGGCACCCCTCCTCGAGCGGGTGCGGCAAGGCGAGCGGGTGGAGCACTTCGAGACCGCACGGGTCCGCAAAGACGGCACGCTCCTCGAAGTGTCCCTGACGCTCTCGCCCATCCGAGACGAAACGGGCGTCGTGACGGGGGCGTCGACCGTCGCTCGCGATCTGACCGAGCTCAAAAAAGCTGAGGCGGAACGGCTCGAGCTCGAGGACCGGCTGCGCCAGTCGGAACGGCTCGAGAGCCTGGGGCAGCTGGCCGGTGGGGTTGCCCACGACTTCAACAACCTGCTCGCCGGGATCATGAACTACGCCGGTCTCGTCTCGAGCTGCCTCCAGGACGAGATGAGTCGGCTCGGGTTGTCGGAGGACGAAGCGTTCGTATCTGTTGTGCAAGACGTCGGTGAGATCACGAAGGTGGCCAGACGCGCTGCGGCGTTGACGCACCAGCTGTTGATCTTCAGCCGGCGCGACATCGTGAAGGCAGAAGTACTCGACCTCAACTCCGTCCTTCTGGAAATCGAGAAGCTGTTACGCACGACGATCCCCGAGAACATCGAGCTGCGGACCGTGCTCGCTCCGGACCTTCCTCTCGTCAAGGCTGACCGAAGCCAGATCGACCAGGTGTTCATGAATCTCGCGGTGAACGCCCGCGACGCAATGCCCGACGGTGGCGAGCTCGAGATCGAGACCGCGACTTTCGATGTCGATGAGCAGTACGCCCGGCGCAATGCGATCGACACCGGCACCTACGTACGGCTGACCGTGTCCGACACGGGCACAGGCATGAGTCGCGAGGTTGTCGCCCGCACGTTCGAGCCGTTTTTCACCACGAAGCCCAAGGGGGAGGGAACGGGTCTGGGATTGGCGACGGTCTACGGCATCGTCACGCAAGCCGGCGGTGACGTCACGATCTATTCAGAGCCCGGTTTGGGAACGACGGTTCGGGTCAATCTGCCCGCGACGGCGGACGCAGAGTCAGGCCATCTCAGTGAAGCGCGGGACGCTCCGCGGCCTGGGAAGGGCGAGACGGTGTTGCTCGTCGAGGACGAGGAGATCGTGCGCGAGCCGACGCGACGGATGCTGGTGCGCAACGGCTACACGGTGTTGGCCGCGGGGAACGCGGAGGAGGCGCTGGCCATGATGCGTGCGCATCCCGGCGCCATCGAGCTCTTGCTCACCGACGTGGTGATGCCAGGGCGTTCCGGCCGGGAGTTGTCACTTGATGTCCTCGAGGCACGGCCGGCAACCAAGGTGCTCTTCATGAGCGGCTACAGCCAGGACATCATCGTTCACCAAGGTGTGTTGGAGGAGGGGGTGCATCTCATCGAGAAGCCATTCACCGGCGATGACCTGCTGCGCAAGGTACGCGACGCGTTAGACGATGGTTCGTAGTTGGCGCGGAGCGAGCAGGAAGTCTTCGGCCGCTCCATAATCCGGACTCGGACCGCGCTCGTCGGCATGAACGATCTCGGGGTGTGTCCGACGGGCGTCGGCGAGGACTGCCGTGGGCGCGCGGCGCGCGTCATACACGCACATGAGGGTCGCCGGTACTGCCGCGAAGGACAGGTTGACCATCGATTCGTAGCGCATCCAGGCCTCGATCTCCGCCTCGGACTGGCCGGCCCACACGGCTTCGCCGACGATGCGGATCCAGTGGACTCCGGCCTCGAGTTGTTCGTTCACGAAGCTGCGGTACGCGTTCAACGTTTCGCTCGGGGAGCGATACCACTCGTCCGCATCCTTGAACTCGACACCTCGAGTACCAGCGCCGAGTGCGTCGTGGAGCAGGTCGGTCTGTCGCTTCGTCGTGACGGCCAAGACACACTCGGACCGTTTGATGCCCTCGGTGACGAACGGGGTCGCGGTCCCGACGAACTCCTCGTCGGATTCGTAGATGAGGACACGATGCCCGACGGGCTTCGGCGAGACGGTCGCTTCGCTGCCGACCAGATGATCAACACGTATCTGCAGGGCGTCGGCGAGCGCCACGAGGCTGCTGAGGCGGATGTCTTTCCGACGACCCGATTCGATCTGGGCGATCGCCGACCAACTCACCCCCGAGTGGAAGGCGAGTGCCTCGCGGGTCCACCCCGCCCGCGTTCTCGCCGATCTGAGTGCTGTTCCGATTCGGGACGGATCCACACACGTTCCTTCCCTGACGTCCGTGTCAGCACACTGTGTCAGATGACAGTGTCATTTGACAAGCTTGGTCTGACGACGAAAAGATGGGCCGAGATGTCCGAGCTGGTTCGTAGGTGACCAACGAAGCCACGCCGTTGTCAGCCACGGTCCTGATCGTCGACGACGACGACGACTTTCGTCGTAGCACCGCGCGTGTGCTGGCCCAACACGGCTACTACTGCATCGAGGCCGCGAGCGGCGCCGAGGCCCGCGTCGTCCTCGAAACGGAACAGGACATCGCCGCGGTGTTGTGCGACATCAAGATGCCGGGACAGTCCGGCATGGAGCTCCTCACCGGGCTCACGGCTGACTGCACAGACGTTGCCGTCATCATGACGACGGGTGTGGCCGATCCTCACATCGCCGATGTGGCGTTCGGATTCGGCGCGTTCGGCTACTTGGTCAAGCCGTTCGACACCAACGAGCTCCTCATCAACCTCGTCGGCGCACTGAAACGGCGCGACCTCGAACTCGCTCGACAGGATCAGGTGCGGACGTTGGAGCAGACCATCGCGCGCACGAGGATTCTCGGAGGCGTCCTCGAGGGACTCGAAGGCGAGTCGGATTCGTCGATCGATGGCGATGAGGAGATGAGCGAACGTCTGTCGCGCGCAGTGTCGTTGCGCGATGAGGAGACAGGGCGGCACATCGAGCGAATGAGCAGGTATGCAGTCGTTCTCGCCGAGAAGGTGGGATTCACGGGCCTCTCGCTGGAAGACCTTCGTCTCGCGACCGCACTTCACGACGTCGGCAAGATTGGCGTCCCCGATGGCATCTTGCTGAAGCCGGGTCCGTTGTCGCGCGATGAGTACGCCGCGATGCAACGTCACGCACAGATCGGATATCAGCTGCTCGCGGGCTCGACATCCGAGCTGCTGCAGAACGCTGCCGACATCGCGTTGACGCACCATGAATGGTGGGACGGGAGCGGCTATCCCAGGGGGCTGCAAGGTGAAGAGATTCCCGAGGAAGCGAGGATCGCCGCAGTCACGGACGTCTTCGACGCACTGACGAGCAACCGCGTCTACCGGGCGGGCATCTCGTTCGACGAAGCCATCGTCGTCATGTCGGAGTTGCGGGGGCGTCAGTTCGAGCCGCGTCTGCTTGATGCGTTTTTCGGCTCCATGGACGAGGTCGCTTCCATCCGCGAGGCCTTTCCCGATCTCGAAGACGTCGAGCGGCGCATCCGCATCCTGGTCGTCGACGACCACGAGATCTTCGCTCACAGCCTTGTTCGACTGTTGGGGAGCAGACCGGAGCTCAAGGTGGTCGGAACGGCCGGCAGTGTGTCCGAAGCCGTCGTTGCCGCGTTGGCTTACGCGCCCGACGTCATCCTCATGGACTTCGAGCTTCCCGACGGGGACGGTCCCCAGGCGACCGAGCAGATCAAGGCGCTCACACCTTCGGTCAAGGTGATCATGCTCACGGCCCGCACCGACGATCAGGCCCTCGTTCGTGCGATCGCCGCGGGATGCTCAGGCTTCGTGAAGAAGGCGGACGCGGTCGACGTGCTTCTCGAAGCCATCGTGGCCGCCCACGAGGGTGAGACCGTTGCTCCGCCGAGTGATCTGGCTCCGCTGCTGCGTCAGCTTCGACCAACCCATCGAGGTCTGGGCTCCGATCTCACTCCTCGCGAGCTCGAGGTCCTCGGGTTGATCGCATCCGGATCGGTGAACAAGCAGATCGCACAACAGCTCGGACTGAGTCTCAACACTGTGCGGAACCACGCGCAGAACATCCTCTACAAGCTGCAGGCTCATTCGAAGCTGGAAGCGGTCGCGACCGCCGTGCGCGAGGGCGTCATCGACTATCCGGCCTAGAAGCCGTGAGTTGCGCGCCGGCGCCGGGCGGACGCAAGCGCGTGACCGCCGAGCACGAGCAGAGCGAGACCCGTGGCCGCGAATCCGACGACGTTCTGGCCGGTGCGCGCGAGGAACGGCGGTGCCGAGGGTGAGCCTGGTGGCCCGTTCGGCGGCCCAGTCGGCGAACCCGGCACGCCCGGTGCGCCCGGCGTTGCGGCCGGCGTGCTCGGCGTCCCGGGAGCACCCTCGGGGGCCAACGACACGATCGTAGGAGTGCCCCCCGACGGGATCAGCGGTGTCGTTTGATTCGCGCTGCCGTCGGTTGTTGGTGTCGTGGCTGCGGCAGGCGGGGTCGCTTCCGTGGCCGGCGACGTCGTCGTGGTGGTGCCCGATCCGGAGGCACAGTTGGCGTTGGTGATGGTGTTGGTGTCCAAGGTCACCGCGCCGTTGCGCGCGAGCAACCGGCCTTCAAAGGTCGCGCCGGTCTGAGCCGAGATCGACGTAAGCGCGAGGACGTCGCCAACGAACCTGGTTCCGGTGTTGAACGTGGCCGAGCTGCCGACCTGCCAAACGACATGGCACGGATCGGCTCCATTGACGAGAAGGACCCGGCTGTTCGACGCGGTGATGAGGGTTGATCCGGCCTGGAAGATGAACTCGGCGTCCGAGCTGCCCTGGCCGTCAAGGGTCAGAGTGCCGGTGAGGCCCAAGGTCGGAGAGGCGTAGACACCGGCGAGCAACGTGGAGCCACCCAACTCCACCGCCACGTTGGTGACGGGCGTGCGCCCGGCGGCGTCGTTGTACGCCGCGACGAGATCGTTCTTTGCTCCCTGGGTCACGGCGTCGCCCGCATGGTTTGTTCCGTGCAGCGTGATCGAGGTGAAACCGGTTTCGGCTGGCGTCGGGAACGTCCCCGTGTCGCCGGTGATGGTTGTCGGGCCGGTGTTGGTGATACCGGAACCCGCAAGGACCGCGAAGGATGTCGCGGTCCCGAGTCCAACCGGGCCTTGAGCGGCGTAGGCGGCGGTTGCGCCCAAGAACACCGATCCCGCCATCAAGACAGCGGCTGCGCCGATTGCGCGAGCTGATGACATGACACTCCTCTTGCTGGGTGGAAGAGGTGGCGTCGAGCCTGCACGGGGCGACAATCACGAAGATCGTCCTGCCCAAACCAGCGTCCCTCAGGGCCTTCCTTCAGGGTGTCGACAGGACACCACGAAAACTGAAGGCGCGGCACGCGAACCTGCGGCACGCGAACGCGCTATTGCACCGAGAATCGACCGGTGAGTGCCGCCCGCGGCGTGACCACGAAGGCGAGCGCGTACAGCACGGCGACGACGACCAACAATGCCCGGTAGCCAGTGATCAACGAGATGTACTCGAGCATCCCGCCGACGATCGCACCGAGCAGGTTGGCGGCGAACGCCGTCGTCGCCGAACCGGCATCGCGGAATCGTTGCGCGAACACGAGGTTGGCCACGAAGATCGGCCCGAAGGCAAGCGCGACGGCGGCGACGAACCGCGGCACGGGCGAGAGCGACAGGAGCGAGTCCTGCGGGACGGCCCACGCCACCGCGAGCAAGCCGAGGAGCACGGGATACAGACGCCGCGGATGGGGGAGGTCCACCCGTCTGGCGGTCTCCACTGCGAGATACACGCTGAGCAGCACGCCCGCAAACACCAGTGAGTTCACGAACCACGTGGTGCCGAAGAGCAACGCGAACTGCACGACGTTCTTCGTCTCCAACAGCAAGAACGCTGCACCCATGAAGGCGAGGTCGGTGTAGCGCGCCATGCTGCGGAAGCGGCCACCGGCCACCCGGATGAGGACCAACGACGCACCGAGCATGAGCAGCAGCGTGTGCCAGTAGAAGGTCGGGATGGCGTGCGTCTCGAGGTACGGGAAGGGATAGTCGTCGGTTGGCGAACTCACCCGTGTGCCGCTCCACGGCGTTGCGCAGTTCCGAGTCGCACCGCCGCCCGCAACGAGCACGGCTTGCTGACGCTCGGCGAGAGAGTCGCCCAGCTCGACACACGGCGCGGAGCCGTAGACCGCGTCGAGTGTGGTTGCGTATCGGTCGAGCAGGAACGGCTCGTAGTAGTTGTACATCGCGAACGATCCGCCCGGCGCCAAGCGCTCGCGCACGGTCCGCATCGATTCGGTCGTGAACAGGTAGTTCTCGAGGCGCAGGCTGCTCTGCCCCGAGAACAACGTGAGCGAGTCGGGCAACGCGAACAAGATGAGGTCGTACTTGCCGTTGTCTTGTTCGATGAACGCTCGGCCATCGTTGATGTGGGCGGTCACGCGCGGGTCTTGATACGGATGGCTCGGGTGGTACTGACTGCCGAGCGACTGGATCACCGGGTCGATCTCGACCGCGTCGACGTGTTTGGCTCCCTCGGCCAAAGCCACGGCAACATCGTTGCCGTTGCCGGCGCCGACGATCAGCACGCGTTCGGGTGGACCGTCGAGGTGGCGATAGGGGAATGCGTAGAACGGCTCGATCTCGAGCAGCGTCTCGATCGGATAGGCGGTCTGGTGCGGAATGTTGTTCGCGGAAAGTGTCAACACGTCATGCGTGGTGGTTCCGCCGACGGTGGCAGTAGCAGATCGCTCGGCGGTGACCTTGTAGTAGGGCGACCAGTAGTCATTCGACTGGAACGATGCGACCGCCAGGAGCACGATGAAGCCAAGTCCCAACAGGTGCAGGCGGCGCCACAGCAGCCCACACAGCAGCACCGTGACGATGAGCCCCCACGCGATCGGCGGCGTCTGGAGAAACGCGAGCGTCGAGAAGACGACGATGCCGCAGATGCTCCCGAGGATGTCCAGGCGATACGCCTCGAGGGCTTCGAATTGGATGAAGGTGCGAGCGACGCCGTGGCCGACGCAGGCCATCAACGCGACCGTTAGTCCGAAGATCACCGTGAGCCCGATCCACCGCGGCAACGGTGACCAACCGAACGCGCCTTCTAGCGCACTGGAGGTCGTGAACGTCACGAGCTTCACCGGGAACACGGTGACGAACGCGATCAATACACCCAGCACCAGTGGCGTGAAAGGAAACAGGTCAGGTTCGGCGTGTACGCGCAGGAATCCGATTCCGATACCGAGGAAGCTCGCGAGCAACACAAAGTTCGTCAGGTACGCGAGATGCACGTTGTTCGCGGCCGTCCAGCGGATCATCGCCAGCTCCAGGAAGAGCATCAGGAAGCTGAGCGCAATCAACCGCCATCGCAACGATGGCGGTTCGTCGGTGAATCGATCTTCGGTGAGTGCCGCTGCGGAATCCGCCATCAGTGCACCATGGTTTAGTCGCGCCCACCAGCCGCACCTGACGCGCTGGTTCTTCAGGCGGCCAGGTACCACCAGACCGGTAGGACAGTCATCAGGACAGCTGCCGCTCCCACCAGACAGGTCGACAGCCACCCGGCCCGGTGTTCGCCGACGCACGGCGACCGCGCCAGCAGCAGCATCAGCACGAGGATGGGCGGGGCGGCAACTCCGTTGAGGATCGCCGAGAGCACGAGCGCGCGGATTGGGTTGATGCCGATGAAGTTGAGCGCGATGCCGACCGTCATCGCCGCCACGATGACGGCGTAGAAGCCGGGTGCCTGTCGCAACGAGTGCGACAGCCCTTCGCGCCAGTGGAATGCCTCCGCGAGCGCGTACGCGGTCGAGCCCGCCAACACCGGCACCGCCAGCAGACCAGTGCCGACGATGCCAACGGTGAAGAGCAGACCCGCGAAACGTCCGGCAATCGGTTCGAGCGCTTGGGCCGCTTGGTCTGCAGTTTGGATGTTGGTGATGCCGTGCGCACCGAGTGTCACGGCCGCGGACACGAGGATCGCGAACATCACGAACACTCCAGCCGAGATGCCGGCGATCACATCGATCCGCATACTCCGCAACTGGTCGACGGTCACCTCGTCGTCGCCGTGAGAGCGGTCGCCCGCGTGCGTGTCGCCCCCTTTCGCCGGCTGTTTGCCTTCCTCGACTTCTTCGGCCGCTTGCCAGAAGAACAGGTACGGCGAGATGGTGGTGCCGAAGATGGCGATGAGAGCCTCGAGGTGAGCCTTGTCCCCGTTCAACGATGGCAGAACCGTGTGGTGCAGCACCTCGCCCCACGGCACCTTCACGACGGCCAGAACCCCGACGTACGCAAGCAGCGAGAACGCCAACCATCGGAGTATCCGGGCGTAACGGTCGTACGGAATCGTGACTTGCAGGACCGTCATCAAGATGGCAAACGCGAAGATGCCGACCACGTTCGGAACCGGTGCCAGCAAACGGAGCGACGCGGCCATCGATCCGATGTCGGCTCCGATGTTGAAGGTGTTCGCCGCGACGACGAGGAAGACGATGAAGTACAGGATCGGTCGAGGGAAACGCTCGCGTACGAGCGCCGCGAGGCCTCGCCCCGTCGTCAATCCGAGCCGAGCGGCCGTCTCGAGCACCGCTGCGGCCAACGGCAGCGAGACCAACGTGGTCCACAGCAGATCGAAACGCATCGACGCGCCGACCTGTGAGTAGGTGCCGATCCCGGAGGGATCGTCATCAGCCGCGCCCGTGACCAGCCCTGGACCGAGTCGCTTGAAGTAGCCGTGGCCCCGAAGCCGAGCGCGGTTGGGGTGCTGACGATCGATTGCGTTGCCACGGCGCGGGCGTTTCGGCACACGTGCAGCTTTCCCGGATTCCTGTCGCCGAGCGCGGACCGGGCGCGGCGAGCGAGGTGAACGCGGCCATCGCTCTCATGACAAGGCTCAGGGTCCCGGCGGCCCTTGCGGTCCCTCGACGTCGACGACCGGCGCCGCGACGCGGCGGTGTCGCCAGTAGGCGATCGCGCCAGCCGTGATGATCACGCCCAGGAGGACCCAGTGACTGATGTTGAGGTAGCGCTCGACCGTCGTGTAGCTCCGGCCGGCCAGATAGCCGAGGCCGACGTGCAGCACGCCGATCGGAATCGCCCCCGCAACGTTCCACGCAAGAAAGCGTCGGTACGGCATGCGGGCTTGACCGGCGAGCGCCGGCACGATCGCGCGCACGACGGCGATCCAGCGCCCGAAGAAAATGGCGCGACCTCCCTTCTCGAGCAGGTACCGCTCGGCGCGCTCCCACCGCTCCTCGCCGACTCGGCGACCGAGGGCGCTGGCCCGAAGACGACGTCCGAAGTGGCGGCCCAACTCGTAGCCGATCGAGTCTCCGGCGATGGCACCGACCACTGCCGCGCCCATGTACAGCACCACCTCGCCCTGGCCCCGCGAGGCCAGCACGCCAGCGAGCAGCAGCAATGTCTCACCGGGAATCACCAACCCGAGGAACAGCGCCGACTCCGCCGCGGCGGCCAGGAAGACAATGACGTAACCCCACGGGCCGATGTCCGACGGGAAGGCATCGAGGAGCGTCTGCAACACGAGTCAGTCGCCTTCCAGCTGCACTCGCACCGACGCACCGCCACCAGCAAACGTCATGCAGCGATTCTCGCCGCGTTCTCATGAGAATCCGATGAGGCCGGTGCAAAGTCAACGGATGCCCCCAGTGGTTGCCAAGGGTTGCTAGCGCGAACGCATCTGTTGGGATGGTGCCGGCGGTGCCGACACTCAGAAGGTGGAGCCGACGCGCGACGAACGAAGACTGGTCGAGGTCGGGGAACAGATCGCTTGGCTGCACATTGGCAGCACCGACAATTTCAATCTCCCTGCGCGATACAGCGCGCTCAGGGAGCTGGAGGCGATCCTGCTCCAGCGGATCCAACGGCAACAGCCGGTGCTGACACGTCGTCCGTGATCATCTCCGGTCGAACGTCGCCTTCGCCCCCGATGAAGCGGACGTCGCGTAGTCCCAAGCCGTCGACGTGGCGGGCGTACAGACCCCGCGCCGGTAAGCGTCCGAACATCGTCGCCCGCGGATAGTCAGCTTCGACCTCCGGCACCGGGTCGGCCACGGGCCCTTCGTCGGGCACGGTTTCGATGGTGATGCCGTCGAGGGAGATGTCACGGACAGGGTGGCCCGGCACTCCCGTGATGCTGCTCGTTTGATGCGCGCCGAACGCGACCACGTTGCTGATTCGTACCCCTCGCACCCCTCCGGGGACCGGTGGATCGAGGCCTCGGCCGCGGTTGCCGAGACGTACAAAGATTGGTGTGGCCACCCCGTGCATCACGATGCTGCTCACGACGACGCCCTCGACGACCGCACCATCGACTGACTCGATGGCGATGCCAGTGTTCTCGTCCGGTGGCGGATCGCCCGGACGTCCGACCATCGTGCAGTTGGTCACGGCGACATCGCGGACGTCACCGCTGGTCTCTGTGCCGATCTTCACGTTGTTACACGAGCTGCGGATCGTGCAGTTGCTGACCGTGACGTGTTCGGTCGAACGAGGTTCGCCGAGAGACAAGCTCGTTTTGATGCAGATGGCGTCGTCCCACGTGTCGACGTCGCAGTTGGAGATGTGCACGTATCGACAGCAGTCGGGGTCGATGCCGTCGGAGAAACCATTTCGAATCGTCACGCCGTCGACCACGACGTGATCGCAGCCGAGCAGGCTCACGGCATAGTTGGGTGCGCCGACTATCGTGATGTCGCGGATGACGAGATGAGCGCTGCGCTTGAGCGCGATCGGCTTCGGCCCATAGCGGTGATTGCGAGCGTCAGCGATCGTGCCACCGCCAACGATGTTGATTCGAGTCGCGTCGAGCCCCGTGAGGAGCGCATAGCTGAAGCTGTGAGTCTCCTGGTCGGCCCATGGCGAGTAGGGGAGGTCCTCGATGGGATCAAAGTCTCGCTCGTCTTCGCTGGCGAGCAGAGTCGCGCCGGCGCCGATCGAGACGGTTACATGACTCGGCAGGTGCAACGTTCCGCTTCGGTACGTGCCCCCCGGGAACACGACCGTGCCGCCGAACGAAGCCGCCTCGTCGAGGGCGCGTTGTATCGCCGCCGTGTCCAGGGTCGTCCCGTCTCCGGTAGCCCCGTGGTCTCGGACGTCGCTCAGCGCGCCGGGACCCTAGGCCGCGAGACTGGCTAGATGGAGAACGTGGGCTACGAGCTCGACGGTCACGTGGCGACCATCACCTACAACCGGCCGGACGCGCTCAACGCGATCAATGGCGCGATGCGGCGCGACCTGAACGAGGCATTCGGCCGCTTTCGTGACGACGAGGATGCATGGGTAGCCATCGTCACGGGGGCCGGCAAGGCCTTCTGCGTCGGCGCCGACTTGCGGGACGGTCAGCATTCTGCCGGCGAGTTCCCGGGGACCTTCTGGGAGAAGCCGACGCAGAACTCGTTCGAGAGCGGCTGGGAGATCTTCAAGCCCGTGATCGCCGCGGTGAACGGCCACTGCCTTGGCTACGGCCTCACGTTGGTCACGTGGTGCGACTTCGTGATCGCGAGTGAGCGCGCGACCTTCGGTTATCCCGAAGTCCTCCTCGGTGTGCCGACGATCGTCGGTGCGATTCGCTTGCCGGTCCGCATCGGTTGGCAGCGGGCGATGGAGCTGTTGCTCACCGGCGAGCGCATCGATGCGGACAAGGCCAAGGAGATCGGCCTGGCCGGCTGGGTGGTGCCCCACGACGACTTGATGACCGAAGCCCACTCGTTGGCCGATCGCTTGCTTGCCGGCGCGCCACTCGCGCAGCGAGTCATCAAGGAGGTGGCCACTCGCTCAGAGCACCTGCCATCGCTCGAGGCAATCCGTTTTGGCGAGACGATGCGCAAGGTCGCGGGTGCGACAGACGACGCCCGCGAGGGGATGAAGGCGGCCGCCGAGCGGCGGACGCCGGAATGGCGGGGCCGATGAAAGCTGCCGTGTACCACCGCAACGGGCCACCGGACGTGTTCCGGTACGAGGAGGTGCCCGACCCGCCGCTGCACGCCCGCGGCGTTGTCGTCCAAGTGGCGGCGGTGAGCATCGAAGGCGGCGACGTCCTCAACCGCGCCGGCGGCGCGCTGACTGCCAGTCCGCACATCGTGGGATATCAGTGCGCCGGCCACGTCCGAGAGGTGGGCGCGGAGGTCACGGGCCTGCATGCGGGCGATGCCGTGGTGTGCGTGATGGGCAACGGTTCTCACGCCGAGCTCGTCTCGGTGCCCGAACAAGCCTGTTGGCGGGTGCCTGCCGAGCTGTCGATCGAGGAGGCGGCGTGCGTCCCGATCCCCTTCGGAACGGCCGACGACTGTCTCTTCGAGTTCGGCCGGTTACAGCAGGGCGAATCGGTGCTCGTGCAAGCGGGCGCGAGTGGTGTCGGGCTGGCGGCGGTGCAGTTGGCCAAACGTGCGGGAGCGCTCGTGTTCGCGACCGCGTCGACGGAGGACAAGCTCGAACGGCTGTCCGGGCTTGGTGTCGACCATGGCATCCACTACACCGCGAGCGATTTCGTGACGGAGGTCCGGCGATTGACCGACGGTCGCGGCGTGGACGTTGTGGTCGACTCGGTCGGTGGGCAGGTGTTGGCCGGCAGCCTGCGGTGTCTGGCCTATAGAGGTCGGTGCGTCACGGTCGGCAACGCAGGGCGTGAGGTGGGAGAGCGCTACGACCTCAGCTCTCTGATGGGCGGCAACCAGTCGATCTCTGGTGTGTTCCTCGGTGCCGAGATTGCAACCGAGCGGGTGCAGCGGATGATCGCCCGACATCTCGACGACATCGCCGCCGGTCGGTTGAAGGTGATCATCGACCGAACGTTTCCCCTGTCGGAAGCCGCCGCGGCCCATGCGTACCTCGAGAGCCGGCAGGCCTTCGGACGCGTCGTGCTCATCCCGTGACTTCGGAGCGTGCGCGCGCGACGCCCAAGCTCGTCTGAATCGCACGCCCAAGCGAGTCGATGTTCTCGGGCGAGAACAACTCGAGATGTGAGCCCTCGATCCGGGACACGGTCAACCGAGACAGGTACCGGGACCATCCGAGCGTGACGACGCCGTAAGTCGTGTCCCGATAGCTCTCACCCACGAAGAGCTCGACTGGGTGGTCGTATGGCCTGGCTTCGTAGCGGCGGTAGCTGACTGCGCCCGAATGCTGCAGCGGCGACCAGCCTTTGACCTCAGCGACGCTCATTGGCCGCTCATGCTCAGGCCGAAGTCTCGCCAGGATGCGGTTTGTCCTCAGCCGGACTCGTAGAAAGGTGCGCTTGGCGCTGCCGCCCGCGAGCCAGCGGAGGTACTTGAGACGGAGCGGGTTGTCGGTGAGCGCCCGGAACTCGCGCAGGTGGTGACGCGCATAGGGTCCAACGCCCTTGGGCAGTCGGACCGGCCGAATCGTGTCGACCAATCCGAGCCAGGCGACCGCGACACCCTCCGCCTGTAGACCACGGGCAACCTCGAGGGCGGCGACGCCGCCGAACGACCAGCCCGCCAGCCGGTACGGAGGGTCGATCGGAAGCGAATCGAGGCCGGAACGGTGATGCGCAACCCATTCGTCGAACGACTGGGGCACGTGGTTCGAAGGAGGCTGGATGCCGTGCAGTGGTTGCTCCGGTCCGAGAGTCTCGGCGAGCGCATTCAGGTGATCGCTTTCGGCGTCCCACATGTGAAAGAACACAACTGGCGGCAACTGGCCGCGTTCGTTGAAGGAAACCACTGCCGGACCCCGCTCCTGCACCGACGCGAGCTTAGGCGGCGTGACTGCGGCTAGGTGGGCCTCGCATGGGCCACAACTACGAGACTCTCTTGTACGAAGACAGAAGATGTTCGCGTCCGGCAAACGCATCGAATGGAAGCTGCGCTGACCCCCGCTTAGAGTCGCTGCGCACAGCACAAGGGGGCAGCGATGGCGTGGGACTTCGAGACTGATCCCGAGTTTCAAGAGAAGCTCGACTGGATCGACACCTTCCTCACCGAGAAGATCGAGCCGATCGATCTCGTCTTTCCTGGGCTCGCGTACCACCCGCTTGAAGGGAAGCTGCGGGACCTCGTCGATCCGCTGAAGCAAGAGGTGCGCGACAACGGTCTGTGGGCGTGTCACCTCGGACCCGATCTCGGTGGTCCGGGTTATGGCCAGGTGAAGCTCGCCCTGATGAACGAGAAGCTCGGGCGCTCGAACTGGGCGCCGATCATCTTCGGCACGCAGGCGCCCGACACGGGCAACGCCGAGATCATCGCCCACTACGGCACCGATGA
>JBEEGD010000493.1:0-2652 GCA_041166685.1 Acidimicrobiaceae bacterium
GATCGTTCATGTCGGCCTCGGCGATGAAGCGAACTTCCTCGCCGCCGCGGCGTACGAGGCCGAGCGGATGCGTCAGCGCGAAGCGTGTGAACGCGGACGCATCGGTGCCGACGTCCTCTGGAGCGTCGAGACGAGCGAGGTACGCGTCGAGCGCCGGATGATCATCGATCGTCAGTACCCGGTTGCCGACGCTCTTCGTGATGAGCATCGGGTCGCCGACGCGGCTCCAACCGTGGCGAACGCCGATGCCGAAGGGAGCGTCGCTGCCGATCGCGGCGCCGACGACGGCATCGGTGAGGACTTCGTCGCCGATCATCTGGAAGGTGCGGCGCATCTTCAGGTCGTCTCCCGCGCAGCCACCGACCAGAGGCACTCCGGCGCCGGCGACGCCGTAGGCCCCACGCACGACTTCCCGCTGGTCGCCGCCCAGCCCATCGGACAGCAGGAGGAGGACGTGGTGAGGTTTGGCGCGTACAGCTGGGTCGCGAAGCGACGAAGCAGCATCGGCCCCGGCCGACCGCAGTCGCGTCGACGCATCGCGGCCAACCGCGGTCGCAACCGAGAAGCCGTCGCCGCCGAGCGCAATGGCGACGACGCTGGCGTCGCGGGGGCCGCCGGGAACGATCTCACCGGCGGTCGAGCAACCGATGATCGGTGTCGTGCCGACGCGCTGGCGCAACATCTTCATGAGGGCCTCGAGGTCACAGGCATCCGAGGCGAAGACCGTCAGGAGCCGAGGATCAGGATTGACGAGCGCGCTCTCGCACAGTTCGTCGGCAGCGGTCGTCCCGTTGGAGGCCGTGGAACTCCCCACCGCCAACCAGCGCCGCCCAGTAGCACCGGCTTGGTCAGTCTGAATGTCTGTCCATCGGCATGTGGGCTGTCCACCTGAGGGATTAGGTGTCAATCGCGAGGGCAGCCCGGGTGACATCGGGCTCCAGATAGATGACCCGCGCTTCCGGCACCGTCGCGCGTATTGCCGCTTCGACGTCGTTCACCACGTCGGCCAGCTGCCGAAGCGTGAGATCGGGGGAGAACTCGACCTTCGCCGCGACCAGCAGCTCATCCGGCCCGAGGTGCTCAGTCCGAAGATGGATCAGGCTCAGCACGTGCGGCGCGTCGGCGATGATGCCGGCGATCTGTTGCTGCACCTCCGGGTCGGCGGCCTCGCCGAGGAGCAGGCTCCGCATCTCGATCGCAAGCACGACTGCGACGATGCCGAGCAGGACGCCGATCGCCAGGCTGCCCATTGCGTCGTATTTGGCGTCGCCGGTGACGTCTGCGGCGACGACGGCGGAGAGCGCAAACGCCAGGCCGAGGAGCGCGGCGAGATCCTCGAGTAACACCACTGGCAGCTCAGGGTTCTTCGCGGTGCGGATGAACCGCCACCAAGACGTCTTGCGCTTCACTTTGCGCGCCTCACGGATTCCGGTGCGGAACGACAACCCTTCGAGGCAGATCGCACCCAGAAGAATCCCGATGGCCCACTGCGCCGATTCGAGCTCGTGCGGGTGCACCAGCTTCTCGATCCCGTCGTAGATCGAGAACAAGGCCCCGACCGAGAACAACATCACCGCCACGACGAACGCCCAGAAGAAACGTTCGCGGCCGTAGCCGAACTGATGCTCCTCGTCGGCCGACTTGCGCGACTTCTTGCCGCCCAACAGCAGCAGGAGCTGGTTGCCGGTGTCGGCGGACGAGTGCACCGCCTCCGCCAGCATCGCGCCCGAACCCGTGAACGCGAACCCGATGAACTTCATGATGGCGATTCCGAGGTTGGCGAAGAACGCTGCAACTACTGCCTTTGCGCCGTGCCCCTCATCTGCCATTCGAGCGCATCGTAGGAGAGTCGACGCGCCTCAGCACTGTGCCACGAAGGCGTTGAACAATCGCTGCTGGATGGGATCGTCCGCCGCCGTGGCCTCGGGGTGCCACTGCACGGAAACCACCCAACCCTCGGGAAGCTCGAAGCCCTCGTTGACCTCGTCGTCTGACCACGCCGTGGCGATCGCCTTCGGCGCGAGATCTTGCACTGCCTGATGATGATGCGATCGCACGGAGCAACGCTCGACGCCGAGCGCGTCGGCGAGTCGCGTTCCGGGTTCGATCGTCACGTCGTGATCGACGCCACCGCCAGGACCGCTTGCTGGATCGCCGTGAACGAGCAATCCCGGGCGATCGGTGATGTGCTGATCGAGGGTGCCGCCGAGCGCGACGTTGAGCACCTGATGACCGCGGCAGATGGCGAGCACCGGGATGTCGGCGGCGAGCGCGGCCTCGACCAATGCAATCTCGAACGCATCGAGGGAAGGATCGATCCCGTAGACCGAGGGGTGCTTGTCTTGGCCATAGCGGGCGGGATCGACATCGGCGCCTCCCGCGAGCACGAGGCCGGCAAATGGCTCGAGCACCTCGGCTGCCTCCTCCGGATCGCCCAGCGGAGGGGGAACGAGCACGGGACGCGCTCCCGCCTGATCGAGGGCGTCGGTGTAGCCACGGGGCAAGGCGAGTGCGCCGGCGGTCCACGAACTGATGCGCCCCGGCTTCAAGTGCCGACCCACTACGGCAATCAGCGGACGGCTCATCGGTAGTCGTCCTCCGTCACTGGTGCGAAGCACTCGACGTTGAACCGGCGCAGCGCTCGCGCGGTAT
>JBEEGD010000494.1:0-15571 GCA_041166685.1 Acidimicrobiaceae bacterium
CATCGAGCGGATGGGGACGCTCGGCGTGTCGATGTGGCGCGCCGCGGCGGATGCGTACGTCGATCGCGACGGTGGCGCCTCGGAAAGCATCGACCAACTCGACGATCAGCTCGACGATCTGCACGACGAGTTGGCCAACCTCCTGGCCGAGGGCGCGCTGCCCCTGAAGCCGGCTCTCGAGATGGCGCTCGTCGCGCGTTTCTACGAACGCCTCGGCGATCACGCGCTCCACATCTCCGAGCGCATCGGGTACCTCGCCGGTCCGACCCGGTCGTAGCTGCCCTTTCGGGTTGCAGGCAGACTTACCCCTAGCATTTCTCCCTAGGGCCGCTAGCTCATCGGGTAGAGCAGGAGTCTTTTAAACTCAAGGTGCCGGGATCGAGACCCGGGCGGCCCACAACTACATGCCGACCACGAGACGCCAGCGGTAGGTACCGGCTCGTTGGGACGTGCGCCTCCGATGACAGTTCGCGCAGACCACCTCGCATTTTGCTATCTCGTCCTGGATGGCTTCCCATGTTCGCAGCCGCCTGACTAGGCCGCTGACGTTGTCGACCTTGTCGCGTAGGTGATCGAACTCCAGGACTACGGGATCGGTCTCGCCGCAGTCGACGCACGGATGCACAATCAGATACTCGAGAATGAGGGTCGCCAACTCAAGCCGCATTCGTCGCGTGCGCGCGTGAATGAGCGCGTTGTGGTGTTCCTTGTGCGCGGCGTGCCAGTCCTTGTGACATTGGCGGCAGCGTGGCTGGCGGCCGTCCTTCGCTCTACTTAGGCGGTTGAACTCGTCGAGCGGTTTGACTTCCCCACACGTGCAGCACCGTTTTTCGGGCATCCCGAAAGCCTAAGAACGGCGTGTGACACCGAAAGTCAGAGGCTCGACATGATCGTCTTGATCAACGTCT
The DNA here is from genome assembly GCA_041166685.1 of Acidimicrobiaceae bacterium. Lineage (GTDB taxonomy): Bacteria > Actinomycetota > Acidimicrobiia > Acidimicrobiales > JACDCH01 > DASUCS01. The sequence goes on from JBEEGD010000494.1 coordinate 909, forward strand.
CCGCTTGCGCGTTCGGGAGGCTGGCGCCGCCGTCGATCACGAAGTTCTGACCAGTGATGTACGACGCCGCTTCGGAACACAGGAACGCCACCACGCTGGCCACCTCGTCCGCCGATCCAACGCGTTGCAAGGGTGTGCCCGACTCCGCTGCCGCCAGCCACGAGGGGTTCGACGTGACGAGGGACGTCAGCGGCGTGGCGATGAGCCCCGGTGATACGCAGTTCACCCGAATCGTGGGGGCGTACTCCACCGCCGCGGTCATGGTCAGATTGATCACGGCCGCCTTGGCCGCGGAGTAGGGCGCCTCCCCCGACAGAGGCCTCAGGCCGTTCAGCGACGCGTTGTTGACGATGCTCCCGCCGCCCGACTCGAGCATGCGGGGGATCGCGGCGCGCATGCAGTTGAACGTGCCCGTGAGGTTGACCGCCATGACCAGGGCCCATTCCCCGTCGCGATAGCGATGCAGCGGCTTGTTCATCCCCATCCCGGCGTTGTTGATGAGGTCGGTGATCCCGTCGAGCTGATCGCACGCCGCCGCGACCGCAGCATCAACCGCGGCCGAGTCGGCGACGTCGCATTCGAGGGCGATTCCGCCCACGTCCTTCGCTACCGCCTGAGCGGTGTCGAGGCGTCGATCGAGCACCGCGACCCGCGCACCTTGAGCGGCGAGCTGCCGGCAGATCGCTTCTCCGATTCCCGCGCCACCGCCGGTGACGATCGCTGTGTGTTCCTCGAGTGCACCCACGACGGCGATCCTGCCACCCCACGCGCCGACGTCGCTACGCTCGCATTCCGATGGAGTCCGACGATGCCCGCGAACGGCTAGCGGAGGAGCGCGCCCGCCTCGAGCAAGTACGCGCTGGTTTCGACGCCGAACACCTGCACGACGAGTCAGAGGACGAGAGCACGTCGGAGCTGTCGCACCTCGCCCAGCACTCGGCCGACGTCGCCAGCGAGACCTTCGAACGGGAGAAGGACTTCTCGATCCTCGAACAGGTCGAGGCGGAGCTCTCCGACGTCGATCGCGCCCTACGCCGGCTCGACGAGGGCACCTATGGCAAGTGTGAGGCCTGCGGCCATCCGATCAGCGACGAACGCCTCGAGGCCATGCCCGCGACCCGTTTCTGCATCAGCCATCAGGCCGAAGCCGAAGCAAGCGCCTAGCCGACGTTCCAGTTCGGCGGCCCCATCGCCGTCACGCACGCGGTGTCGACCTTCGCGTTCGGTTCGGCGAGGAAAGCCCGGAAGATGGTCTCCGGGCATTCGGGTCTCGCGAACAGCTCGGCGTGGCCCATGCGGGGGAAGAGCACGAACGTCGAGCGTGACAACGACTCGGATGCGTGCTTCGAATCTGCCGGCGGTGTCTGTGGGTCGTATTCGCCGGCCAGCACCAACGTCGGGATGTCGCTCCTCACGGGGTCGTTGAAACCGGTGGGTGCCGACGCCACACCGAAGTCCTTGCACGACACGGTTGCGTACAGCAGGAACGTGGTCGAGTCGGGCTGTTGCGCGACCACCTTCTCGGCGTCGCCTTCGTGGATGAACCTGCCGCGGTCGAAACAGTTGACTGCGGCGGCATCGGCCGCGGCGACGTTGCTCGCGAAGCTGAAGCCCTGCACCGCGAGCGGGTCGAGCACCGTGCCTGGGCCGTCGCCCTTCAACAGCTGGATGATGTTCGGTAACTGCGGGATCACATCGGTGTCCGACAACGCGATGAACAGTCCCGCGGCGGCGTCCGCTCCGGTAATGGTGATCGCCGACCTCCGGTTCAGCACCGGGTTGTCGACTGTCCCCCGATAGGGGGTGGCGTTGAGCTTTCGCACCACGGCCTTCACGTCCGAGGCGAGGTCGGGGTACTTCGCGGCGCAACCCGCGTCCTTCGCGCAGCCGTCGAAGAGCACCTTCGTCGCGCGCTCGTAGCTGGCCGCGATCTCAGGCGCGCCAGATCCGATGTCCGGAGGGATCACCGAGTCGAGCACGACGCTGCGTATGCCCTCGGGATGCGTCCGCATGGTGACCAGCGCGCCCATGGTTCCGTAGGACACGCCGAAGAGGTTCCACTCCTTGATGCCCATCGCGACGCGCAGATCGGAGACGTCGTCGGCGACCGCCGCCGTGTTGTACTGATTCAGGTCGACACCTGCGCTGCGCAACCGATCGCGACAAGCGATCAGCGCACGGTTGCCGATGGTTGCTTCCTCCTGGAACGAGGCCGCGGCACCGAGGATCGTTTCGAACGCTGCGTTCACCTCTGGGCAGTCGAGGTGCGGATCGGACTGGCCCGTGCCCCGCTGCTCCAACAGGATCACGTCGCGGTTCCCGGTTTGCCCCTTGCGCAGGAGCCCTTCGGCGGTCGGCAGCGCTGCTCCGCCCGGCCCACCCGACAGATACAGGACGGGATCGGGCGCCGGGTTGGGGTCCGCGGTGTGAACGGTCGCGACGGGCAACACGACGTGTCGGCCCGATGGCTTCGAACGATCCTCCGGGACCGTCAGTGTCCCGCACTCGATGCGCGCGTCGACCGGCACCGAGCTCGGGCACAAACCCTTCGCGAACACCGGCGTGTAGTCGGGCTTCGTGGTCGTCGTCGGCTGACTCGAGGACTTCCCGGAGGAACACGCGACCACCAGAAGCAGCGCGACCAACATCACTCGACGCATCACGGTTCGTCGGCGCCCTTCGCGATCAGGAACCCCCGCGCTCGCTCGGCCTTTGGATACCGGTTCACCAACGCCCAGAACCGCCGCGAGTGGTTGGCTTCGGCGAGGTGCGCGAGCTCGTGCACGAGCACATAGTCGAGTACCCACGCCGGAAAGTCGGCGAGCCGTTCCGATACCCGGATCTCCCTGGTGGACATCGTGCAGATGGCCCACTGCGTCTTGCGGTTGGGCATCCATTCGACCGACGTCGGCTTTGGAAGGTCGTAGCGCCTGGCCAAGGTCGCGGCGCGAGTGGCGATGTCGGTGGCCTCGCGTCGTTCTTGGCGCTCGATGCGCCCGACGAGGTCGACGACGTAGCGCTCCTCATCGGCCTTCGACATCCACGCCGGCATGCTCACCCGCACCACGTCGCCTACGAGAAGGGCGGACACCGTCTTGCGCCGTCGCTTCGACCGGATGACCTCCACGCGATACGGCAGAGCGCTCACAGCTGATCGGGCACCGTGACGGGCGTACCGTCGTCGTCCACGAGCAGCACGCGGTCGCCGAGGCGCATCTTCTCGTCGCCGATCTCGATCCACCGGCCTTCGCCGTTGGCCAAACGGTGGAACCGCTCGCCGAGGTGATCCTCGAGGACATAGATGACCCCACCGTGCGTCACCGCGAGCACGTCACCGTCCGGCACCGCCTCGTGAAGGCGCGCCAACGCGCGGAGCACGCGAGTTCGCAACGGTCCGTCGGCTTCCCATCCGGGCGGTCGCTTGGGCGTGCCTCGTTCGGGGGCGAACGCGGTGTGGCGGTCCTCGGGGAGGTAGCCCGGGTAGCGCTGCTTGATCTCGTCGCGAGTGAGACCCGACCACTCACCCGCATCGCGCTCGCGCAGATCGGCGTCGAGGATCACCGGACCTACGCCGAGCTCGCCGGAGATGATCGCGGCCGTCTCCATCGCGCGCTGCAAATCGGAGGCGTAGATCGCGTCGAGCGCGCCGAGCGAACGGGCGGCGGCGCGCGCTTGGGCTCGCCCAAGGTCGCTCAACGGGGGATCGGCCTGGCCCTGCCATTTGCCCAACGCGTTCCACTCAGACTGGCCGTGCCGCGCGAGGAGCACCCGACTCGTCACGAAGCCGGACGCTACCGTCTGCGACATGCTTTCTACGGACAAGTTGGGGACGCGCTACGACGCGGCCACCTCCGAGATCGACGCTGAGCGAGCCAAGGCGTACGCCGCGGCGACGAATGACGACAACCCGGCGTACGAGTCGGGCAAGTACGCGCCACCTGTCTTCGGCGTGGTGCCGACGTGGTCGCAGATGCTCGTCGCGTCGGCCGATGTCATTCCGCCGGAAGCGCTGATGTTCATCGTGCACGGCGAGCAGGACATGCACTTCCACCAGCCGCTCGTTCCTGGCACCTCACTCACCACGAGCGCAGAGGCGTTCGCGATGCGAGTGGGTGCCTCGGGCACCCGATTCGTCGTCAAGGTCGACAGCACCGATGATCGCGGCGAACCCGTCCTCACCCAGTACGTCACGATCTTCATCCGCGGCATGAGCGACGGCGAGTCGGGCGGCCCCGACAAGCCCGAGCACGACTTCCCCGACGACGCCCGCAGCCGGCCCGTTGCGACGTTCACGATTCATGTCGACGATGATCAGACGTTCCGCTACCGCGAAGCCTCAGGCGACGAGATGCCGATCCACCTCGATGACGCGTTCGCCAAGAGCGTCGGGCTTCCCGGCATCATCGTTCACGGTTTGTGCACGATGGCGATGTGCAGCCAAGCGGTGGTGAAGACCGTGGCCGATGGCGACCCATCCCGGCTCAAGCGGCTCGCGGTTCGGTTTGCGGCCAACGTGTTGCCCGGCAACGACATCGGCGTGGAGATCTTCGACGCGGGCGCCACGGGCACGCGCCAGTCCTACGCATTCGAGGCCAGTTCCGCAGATGCGGTCGTGGTGAAGAACGGTTGGGCCGAGGTGGAGGCATAGCTGCCGGTTCTACGTCTCTTTGCCGCCGCCAGGGAAGCGGCAGGTACCGGTCGCGATGAGATCGACGGTACGACGGTGCATGATGTTCTCGACGCGGCTGTCGCGAAGTACGGACAGGGCTTTGCGGACGTCTTGCAGACCTGTCGCGTATGGGTGAACGGCGACACAGCCGATCCCTCGACACCGGTCACTGAATCCGACGAGGTCGCGGTGTTGCCTCCGGTTTCCGGCGGAACCTGATGGCCAAGAAAGTCGCGAAGAGGGTCACCAAGAAGGCGCCGGCGAAGCGCAAGCCGGTTTGGAAGGAGGTCGAAGAGCGCGAGCAGCGACGCGTGGGCAACCGCATCCGTCAGAAGCGGAAGTACCGCCGTCGCCGATTGGCGGTGGTGTACGACGTCAACGGGCCGCGCGTGCGCCTCGGCATCGCGTGGTTCGCGCTGACGATGCTCGCGCTCATCGGTGGCCGCTTCACGGTTGCCGCGCTGTACTCCGCGACCGCGGCGTTCGCCGCGCTCCAGAGCGCGCAGACGTGGCGCAAGGCAGGTGCTCGTCCTCACCGTCAAGTGGCCGGGGCCGGCGCACTCGTCATCGGCTTGGCCGGCGCGATCTCGACTCCACTCGTCGGTGTCGCCATTCTGGGGTTCGTCGGTGCTTCGCTGTTCGTGCCCTACAGCGCGGCGGCGACCACCAGGCGACGCACCAAGCCGCTCGACGCGGCCGCATTCACCATCCGTTGCGGGCTCTTCGCGGGCTTTGCCGCGTCATGCGTCGGCATCACCGCGCGGTACTCGCTCACCGGCGCGGTCGGACTCGTGCTCGTGGTTGCGGCCTACGAGATCGGCGACTACCTCGTGGGATCAGGTGCTCGGAATCCGTACGAAGGGCCGGTGGCCGGTGCGGCGGCAATCGTGGTGACACTGTTCGCCATCACGGCGGTCGGCCTCAAGCCGTTCGTGTTCCCAGGTTCGTTCGCCTTGGCCGCGCTGGCGGCGACGCTGTGTCCGGCCGGCCAGCTGCTGGCCTCGGCCGTCTTGCCGAAAGTCGACGCGCCCGCCAGCGCGCTGCGGCGCATCGACTCGCTGCTGTTGCTCGCCCCCGCGTGGGCGCTCGTGGTCGGTCACCTCATCTAGAGGTTCGGTTCCCACTCCGTGTCACGCGCGGCCTTCAACTTCAGACTCACGTCCTCCCAATCGAAGACGTTCCAGACCGCCTCGAAGAAGTCGGCCTTCACGTTCTTGTACTGCAGGTAATACGCGTGCTCCCACGCGTCGATTGCGAGCAGCGGCATCGTGCCCTGGCCGTGGTTGCCTTGGTGGTCGTGGACCTGCTCGATGATGATGCGCTTGCTCGCGGGGTCCCACGCCGCCAGCGCCCATCCCGAGCCCTGAATCGTGCCGGCCGCCTCGGTCATGTGGCGCCGGAAGTGCTTGTACCCACCGAAGTCCGACTCGAGTTGCGTGGCGACGTCGCCACTCGGCTCACCACCACCGTTCGGTGACAAGTTCTGCCAGAACAGCGAGTGCAGGACGTGGCCCGACAAGTTGAACGCGAGATCCTTCTGCAGCTTGCTGATGGAGCCGAAGTCATCGCTGTTGCGGGCGTCGGCCAGCTTCTCGAGGGCGGTATTCGCCCCCTTCACGTACGTCGCGTGATGCTTGTCGTGGTGGAGCTCCATGATCTCGCCGCTGATGTGCGGCTCGAGCGCGCCGTAGTCGTAGTTGAGCGGGGGGAGTTGGTACACCTCATCAGCCATGCCGGTCTGTCTACCCGGCATGCGTCCGGTTTCACCCCCTGACCGGTCGCTGGGGGTATGTTTCGCGCTATGACGCTCTCGGTCATCTTCGACAACTTCTTCAAGAGCGGCGGAGGTCTGCAGATCCTCGCCCGCTGGGGTCACGTCCTCGTCGGTATCGCGTGGATCGGCCTGCTCTACTTCTTCAACTTCGTGCAGACACCGGCCTATGCGGAACTCAGTCCGCAGGCGCGTAACGAAGCCTTCGACAAGCTCACGTGGCGCGCGCTGTGGTGGTTCCGGTGGGCGGCGATGGCGACGTTCCTCCTGGGCTTCCTGATGCTCGCCATCTATGCGATGGCCGACACGCCCGCCGGCACCGACAACTACATCAATCCGACGTCGGTCAGCGGCGCGAGCATCCTCACCGGCATCCTCTTCGGCATGACGATGCTGGGCAACGTCTGGATGGTGATCTGGCCCAACCAGCAGATCGTCATCGGTTCCGTGCGGCAGCAGTTGGCCGGAGGCGAGGCCGACCCCCGTCAGCCGGGCGCCGCGAAGAAGGGTGCACGCGCGTCTCGGGCCAACACCTTCTTCTCCATCACCATGCTCTGGTTCATGGTGTTCACCTCGCACTTCGCGCCGAACTACGCCATCGTCGGAAAGCTGCAGAACATCGGCATCTACTGGGTGATGGTGCTGCTGCTCTGGGCCTTCGTCGAAGCGAACGCGCTCGGCCTTGTCGGCGGACTCGACAGTCCGTTCAACAAAGCCGTGTTCGACAACCACAAGAACACGATCATCTACGGCTTCGTCTATTGGGCCGTAATCTTCTTCGTCGGCTGGGAGATCCTGCTCAAGAACGTCTGAGCCGTTCTCGATGACCGTCTAGCTGACGGTCAACGTCGCCTTCATTCCGGCGCCTTCGTGCCCGGGCACGTCGCAGAAGAGCGTGTACGTGCCCGCGGTCAGGTTCGCGGTGCCCGTCTTCGTCTCGCCGCGACCGGAGACCTGCAACTTCGTGAAGTCGGGCTTCTCCTTGATGAGCAGGGTGTGCACGAGCGAGCCGTCGTTGATGTAAGCAACCGTCAAGGCTCCGGCCTTGGCGGTGTACTCCGCCTTGTCGAACTTCAGGGAATCCAACGCGTGGACGGTGAGGTCCGCCTTTGTGGTGGTCGCAGTCGACGACGAGCCTCCTCCACCACACGCCGCCAGAGGGAGACCGATGAGCGCCGCCGCAGCGACCGTCCGTAGAAGCATCTTCAGCATGGGCCGCACGATAGACGCAGGCCTACCGAGAGGTAACCTAGGACTACTGCCCGTGGTGGGCAGGAGGGGGTCCCGCGTGGTTTCGTCCCAACTCGATCGCATTCTTGGCCCCGAGTATCTCGCTGAGCTCGAACGCCGGACCATGCCTGATGTGCGCTCCATGCGGGCCGAATGCCAAGAGATCGAGACCGGTTTGTCTTACCTGCGCCGCCTCGTCCAGGGTCGGCTCGACATCGTCGGCGCCGAGTTGCAGCGGCGGCGCGACGGCGCCGAGCCGGGTGATCTGGCGGTGCTCATCAGCCAGCTGCCCGAGATCCTGTCCGATCGCACCCGGGCCCCGGGCCTCGGCCGCCTGCCCCAGCTGCTTGCGCCGGGCGACATCGACATCGAATTCACCGACCGGCTCGACGGCATCATGGGTGACCACGATCTCGAGTCGCTCCCCGGTCTCGACGACGTCGAGCTCAACCACGTTCGCGAGCAGCTCGAAGAGCTGGAACGAGAGGTGTCCGACAGACGGCGACAACTGTTCGACGTGATCGACTCTCTTCAGGGAGAGATCACGCGCCGGTACCGCACTGGTGAAGCCTCAGTGGAGTCGCTGCTCCAGTGAGCGAGACCGCCATCCCCAAGCGAGTCGTGCTCGTCGTCGACGACGACTCTGCGATCCGTCGAGTCGTACGCACCGTGCTCGAAGCCGACAACTTCGACGTCGTCGAGGCCGCCGATGGTCCGGCCGCGTTGCTGCTGCTCGAGGCGATCAACGGCCGCGGCCCGGAAGCCGTTGTGCTCGACATCATGATGCCGGGCATCGATGGCATCGAAGTGTGTCGCCGCATCGATCACGACCGGGTGAAAGTCGTGATGCTCTCGGCCCGCGACGACGCGGACACCCGCGACCAGGCCGCCAAGGCCGGCGCGGACGCCTATCTCACGAAGCCGTTCTCCGCCATCGAGCTGCTCGACGCGGTCGAGAAGCTGACACCGTGAGCGCGCACTGATGACCGAGCACGAGGTGCTGACCGATCTCGGGATGTCGAGTCCGGCGTCGTTGGAGCAGCAACTCGAGCGCTTTGCGCTGGATGTCGGCGAGTTGTATCGAGGCCAGAAGGAGCGGTCGGAGCAACTCGAGCAGAACCTCGTGCAGATGCGTACGACGTTCCTCGAGACCGTTCGCTCGATGGCCTACGTCGTCGAGGCCAAGGACGCGTACACCGGACAACATCTCGAGCGCTGCCGCGTGTACGGCAACACCGTGATGCAGGCCCTCGGCGTCGCCGATGACTACCCCGACGCGGAGTACGGGTTCCTGTTGCACGACGTCGGCAAAGTCGGCGTGCCCGAACGCATCCTCAACAAGCCGGGTCCGCTCAGCGCAGCGGAATGGCGCGTCATGCGCACGCATCCGATCATCGGCTTCCAGATCCTCCAGAGCATCCCGTTCATGACGACGGCCGCATCGATCGTGCGCTGCCACCATGAGATGTGGGACGGCGCGGGCTACCCCGAAGGTTTGAAGCGCGAGGAGATTCCGCTGCCGGCGCGCGTGTTCCAGGTGGTCGACGCGTTCGATGCCATGACGACCGACCGTCCGTATCGAGCGTCGCTCGGTGTCGAAAAGGCGGCCGAAGAGATCCAACGGATGGCCGGCACTCAGTTCGACCCCGACGTGTGCCGAATCTTCGCCGGTCTCGTCGACGCGTTGCCGCAACGCCTGTAACCGAGGCCGTTGCTCGCGTCAGGCTTCCATTCGCTCGCGATGGTCGCGTACTCTCTCGGGCGTGGCCGATCTCGAGACCCGGATGCGCGACCTGGGCGAGTTCATCCGTGATCAGCGCCGCGTCGGGCATCTCTCGCTGCGCAAGCTGTCCGAGATGGCGGGTATCTCCAACCCCTACCTGAGCCAGATCGAGCGGGGGCTGCGCAAGCCGTCGGCAGAGATCCTGCAACAACTGGCTCGCGCGCTCGAGATCTCCTCGGAGACGCTGTACGTGCGGGCCGGGATCCTCGATGCCCGCGACAGCACGTCTGATCTGCTGGCCGAGATCTTGCGTGACCCGCACATCAACGAGGACCAGAAGAAGACCCTGATTCGCATCTACGAGTCGTTCCGTCACGAAAACGGTGAGGAAACGGCGCTCGACCCTGAAGGCGAAGCCGAAGTCAGCCGGTAGCGTTCCAAACTCGTGCGCACGTTGGCCGTCCTCTCACTGCACACGTCACCGTTGGTTCAGCCGGGCATCGGCGACAGCGGTGGCATGAACGTCTACGTGCGTGAGTTGGTCTCCTCGCTCGCGCAAGCCGGCGTTGGTTCGACCGTGTACACCCGCCGGTGGGACGACGCCCTGCCCGATGTGGTCGAGGTGGAACCCGGATTCCGGGTGGTGCATGTGCCCGCCGGACCGCCGGATCTGCCGAAAGAACGTCTTCCCGAGGTCGTCGATCAGTTCACCGCGGGCGTGCTCGCCGAGCTTCGGGCGGCCGACGACGTCGATGCAATTCACGCCAACTACTGGTTGTCGGGCATCGCAGGCCACACGCTCAAGCACGAGCTCGACATCCCGCTCGTGTCGACGTTTCACACGCTCGCACGCGTCAAGGCTGAGACCGGCGACCCGGAACCGCAGCGGCGCATCGATGCGGAGCTCTCGGTGATGCGGTGTTCCGACGCGATCACCGCGTCCTGTCCGGCGGAGGCGCAACAGCTGCTTCGCCTCTACGGCGTGCCGACCGAGCGGATCCAGCTCGTGCCCCCGGGAGTGATCCACGCGTTCTTCTCGCCGGGCGATCGCCGCGGGGCACAACGCGCGCTCGGCATCGCGAGCGACGGCCGACCGGTGCTCCTGTTCGTCGGACGCATTCAGCCGCTCAAGGGAGTCGACGTTGCGATCGCCGCGCTGGCGGAGCTGCCCAACCGCGATGCCGAGCTCGTGATCGTGGGCGGCCCTAGCGGCCCGGAAGGCGACGCCGAGGCGGCCAAGGCTCGCCTGCTGGCCGAAGAGCTCGGCGTCGAACGCCGCATCCGCTGGGTTGACCCGCAACCGCATTACCGGCTGGCGACCTATTACCGCGCCGCGGACGTGTGCGTCGTGCCGAGCCGATCGGAATCGTTCGGACTCGTCGCGCTCGAAGCCGCGGCGTGCGGTGTTCCCGTCGTGGCGGCGGCCGTCGGTGGACTGCGCACGCTCGTCGAGGACGGTCGCACTGGTTTCCTTGTCGAAGGTCGCGATCCCGAGGCGTTCGCCGAATGCATCGACCGGGTGTTGCGCGATCGAACGGCAGCGCTGGGCATGGGCGAAGCCGCCGCAGCCCACGCTCGCGGGTTCACATGGTCGACAACCGCGGCGCGGCTGCGACGGCTCTACGCCGACCTCACGACACGCGCGCTCGTCGACTGTGCCTGAGCCGCACGACGACGCCCAGCTCGACGCGCTCGAAGCGCGCATCGACGCGTGGGCCGAGCGGCAACGGCTCGAGAATCCGACGATCGCTGCGGTCGACCGCGACGAGACCGGTGAGCGGCGTTGGTACATCCGCATGAAGGGCGAGCAGAAGGACACCTTCACGATCTGGTTGACGTTGCGGCAGCGCACGTTGCACTACGAGACGTACGTCATGCCCGCGCCGGAGGAGAACCACCAGGACTTCTACGAGCACCTGCTGCGACGCAACCTCAAGCTCTACGGCGCGGCCTTCGCGATCGGTGAGGAGGACGCGGTGTTCCTCGTGGGTCAGCTCGCCAATGAAGCGATCACCGATGACGAGCTCGACCGGGTGCTCGGATCGCTCTACGCGTGGGTGGAGCAGTTCTTCCGCCCCGCCCTGCGCATCGGGTTTGCGTCTCGATTTTCTCAGTAACTGAGCCGAACTTTCATTGCATTTCAATCCGGGTGCAACTACGGTCAGCGGCGCCCGGGCCCTCCCATCGGGGAAGGGGAGGGACCGGGCGCCACCTACTCTTCGGGCGGTGAAACTCGAGTTGGTCGGCGGGGGCCGCATGGGTGAGGCGCTGCTCTCCGGCCTGCTCGCGGCGGGCTGGGCCGAACCGGCCGAGCTGGGTGTCGTCGAGAAGCTGGCCGACCGCCGCACGGACCTCACCAAGCAGTTCCGGGGGGTCAGGATCCTCGACGAGCCCGAGAAGACCGACGGCGCGGTGATCGCCGTGAAGCCCGACGACGTCGAGGGTGCGTGCGCCGCGGTCGCGGCGGCGGGCTGCGGTCGGGTCCTGTCGATCGCTGCCGGCGTTCCGCTGGTGAGGCTCGAAGCGGCCCTCGGCGGCGACGTGCCCGTGGTGCGGGCCATGCCCAACACGCCGGCGCTGGTCGGCGCGGGCGCGGCGGCCATCGCGCCCGGCGCGCAGGCGGACGACGACGATCTCGCGTGGGCGGAGTCGATCCTCTCGGCAGTCGGGACCGTCGTGCGGGTGCCCGAGAAGCTGCTCGATGCGGTGACCGGACTGTCCGGCTCGGGTCCGGGGTACGTGTTCCTCGTGGCCGAGGCCCTGATCGATGCGGGCGTACTCGCGGGCCTGCCCCGAGACGTCAGCGTGACGCTGGCGAACCAGACCTTGTTGGGCGCCGCTCGACTGCTCACCGAGACGGGCGATGGCCCGGAAGCGCTCCGCGCCGCCGTGACCTCGCCCGGAGGTACGACCGCCGCCGGTCTGCGAGTCCTCGAGCAGGCCGGGGTGCGAGCGGCCTTCCTCGACGCCGTGATGGCGGCCACCGAGCGCTCCCGCGAGCTCGGCCGGACACCGTCCCCCTGACAACACCAGCAACACGGGCGTACAGTGGCCCCAGCGGAGGAAGGGGTTTTCCATGGCGCAGAGCCAGGCGCGCGCTCGGTTCCTGACGGTCCTCGAGGTCGCGGATCAGCTGCGGGTTTCGACAATGACGGTGTACCGGCTGATCAAGAGCGGCGAGTTGCGGGCCGTGCGCGTGGGCAAGTCGTACCGCCTCCGCGAGGAAGACATCGACGCCTACCTGTCCAAGCAGTACACGCAAGCCGGGTAGAGCGCCCTACAGTCGACGACCCCATGGGTCGCCGCTACGACACCGTCACCTTTCTCTCCGACTACGGGCTCGCGGACGAGTTCGTCGGCGTGGTGAAGTCGGTCATCCGATCAATCGCCCCTGATGCGGCGGTCATCGACCTGACTCACGACCTCGATCCCCACGACGTGCGGGGTGGTGGCCTCGCGCTGGCGCGCAGTGCGCAGTACCTCGTGCCCGGTGTCGTGCTGGCCGTCGTCGATCCCGGTGTGGGGACACCCCGCCGAGCGATCGCGGTCGAGGTGGGCGACGGCGAGTCGGTCCTCGTTGGACCGGACAACGGGTTGCTTGCGCCGGCCGTCGCGATGGTCGGTGGTGCCGGCCGCGCCGTCGAGTTGACGAACAGCGACTACCACTTGGCCGCGCCTGGTCCGACCTTCGCCGGGCGCGATGTCTTTGCGCCGGCGGTTGCCCATCTGTGCACCGGCGTCGACCTCGAGGAACTCGGCGAGCGCGTGGATCCGGTCACGTTGATGCCGAGTCTGATGCCCATCACGCGCGAGGAGAACGGCGGGCTGGTCGCGGAAGTGCTGTGGGTCGACCGCTTCGGGAACGCGCAGCTCAACGTCGATCCCGACGAGGTCGCGTCGTGGGGTGATCGCATCGGCCTCCGCTTCGCCGACACACTGCGGACGGCGCGTCGCGCCGGCAGCTACGCCGACTTGAAGACCGGCGAGGTGGGGCTGGTCGTGGATTCCTACGGACTGCTCGCGGTCAGCGTCGACCGCGGGTCGGCGGCGGCCGAGCTCGGGCTGCGCGCCGGTGATCCGGTCACGCTCGAGCCGTTCGCCGACGACGAAGACAACAGCGTCGCCATTCGCCTGGGGAATCGGCGATGAGGAAGGGAACGACAATCGCTTTGGCGCTGCTCCTGATTCTCATCTTCGGCGCGGCGATCCTGCAGTTCACGCTCTTCGCAAGGTAGCTAAAGACGTGTCGCGAGTTGGTCGCGCGTGAACTTCCGCGCGCCGCGTGAGCACAGCAGGAGTGCGATCACCCACACGACCGCGCCGATCGCGACCGCGATCTGGAGGTCGACCAGCAACAGGCCGGTTGACTGACCGACGGCCAGAAAGATCAGCGGCAAGATCACCGCGCCACCCAGCTGATTCGCCTCTTGCGACGTGCGCGCTCGTGCCGACACTCGCACCATCACCGAGAGGCCGAGCGCGGCAACGGCCGGCGCCACCCAGAAGATCATCACGCCCCACAACTTGGTGGGCAGGAAGATGCGGTGCATCACGGGCCATGCCACCGTGTTGGAGACGATCGCGAAGCACACGAACCCGATCCACGACACGAGCACTGCGGGCACGAAGGCCGTGAGCAGCTTCGCAATGAACAAGTCTCGATCGGCAAGCGGCAGGTGGAGCAACGACTCGAGCGTCTTGCGTTCCTTCTCACCCGCGAATGCGTCGGCGGCGAGCACCGCCGACACCATCAATGGCACGATGAGAAAGAGCGGCGCCAGCAGATAGCCGTTGACCAACACGATGAGCTGCTCGCGGGGTGGCAACGAGAGAATCGGCTTGGCCAGGTCGCCGGGGATGTTGTCGAGAAAGCGCGACAGGTCGAAGTGATCCTGTGAGCGAGCGGCGATGCCAATGACGAGTGGCAACACGACGAGCAAGAGGAACGGCACGAGCAGCATCGGCAGCACGACGGCCTTGGATCGCCGCACCGCGGTGAGGTCCTTTGCCATCACCGCCCGGATCGCAGGCCAGTTCACGTGAATTTCTCTTCGATCGCGAAGTAGACGTCCTCGAGCGTGGGCGCCCGCGGTATCGCGCTGTAGACGGGGACCTCCCGTCCAACGAGGGTGGCCACCACGACGGCGAGCACATCGCGATCCCGCACTCGAAGGTGCGTCCCATCGGCGGTGGGGGCTGCACTCATCACGCCATCGACGTCGCGCAGGAGGGCGAGCGTGCGATCGTCGATGGGCGCGCCGAGGTCGACG